>NZ_JAUBTG010000010.1:0-1543 GCF_036702395.1 Microcoleus sp. D3_18_C2
CGCCCGTCCACTCATGACGGGCGGGACGCCCATCCCACTTTCAAGAGTGGAAGTTATTTAATTCTCATTCCTTATTAGTCATTAGTCATTAGTTATTAGTTATTAGTCACATGAAAATTTTCACAGTCAAAGTAAAACCGAATTCCAAACAGCAAAGCATCGCAGAACAACCCGACGGCAGCCTCACGGTACATCTCAAGTCGCCCCCCGTTGATGGTAAAGCAAACCAAGAATTAATCATGCTGTTGGCGAAAAAGTTTAAAGTGCCGAAATCTGCGATCGGCATTAAATCCGGTTTTTCCTCTAAAAATAAACTTGTGGAAATTCCAATCGAACCTTTAACTTAGAAATAAAGGTAATAACAAATCTATCTAAAGAGAGATACAGACTCAACTTGAAAATCATATATTAGTAGTTGTAGAGTTAGAATAAAAAATTATGAACATTGAAAATAGAGTCGAAGCCACAGCGAAGAATATTGAAGGCAAAATCCAAGAAGCTGTTAGCGAAGTCACAGGCAATCAGAAAGATAAATTAGAAGGTCAAGCCAAGCAGGATGAAGCATCAGCAATTCACCTGAAAGAAGACCTCAAAGATAAAGCAAAAGAGATTGTAGACCGAGCTTAGTAACAGTATTCGCTACAAGTTTCCTGCCTACTAAATCCCGCAAACGATATGTTTGCGGGATTTTTTATAATGAGCCTAAATGATTTGTACCAATATCTTGGGGTGGGTTTTACCAACGATAATTGGTGGCAAAATTCATCGGGTAACTGCCCCTACAGATTCTACTAACTCATAGTGTAAAAGCATTAATTTTGTGGCGGGAATTGTTTCCATTGCATAAGTTGTGCCATCTTGATGAGAAAATTCTACCTCAAAAGCACTGCCATCAAATTCCATCACGACTGTTCCTACTTGTCCTTTATATAATTTAATGATTTGTTTTGTTTCAAAATGGGTGGCGTCTAAATCTTCAGTTAAAGCAACAATATCTAGGTCTTTAATTGTTTTCATTGTTTTTACCTCACTTTTTGACGGGATAACAACTTGTTAATCTAGGGAAACTTTCACCTAAGCGGACGATCCAAGCTGCTAGAATCAGAGATTCACCTACTTCGGTTTTCAGCAAAAATTTCATGTTGTAATGTGTTCCGTATTCATTGTTTTTTTGAATAACAACATCTTCGTTGATAGCAGCTTCTTTTAAAGCCTGTTTGAGCCTTTCAGCATTTTTTAGGGTAATGCCTAACTTACTGGCAAACAAAACAGCTTTATTTTTTCCTTCTTGATGATTCGGATTTAGAGAATATTCTTCTATTTTATTGCCTAAATCTGCTAGATGACCATTGGGCAGTTTCACTATTAATAACTGTTTTTGAAGGACAAAAGAGAATATTAGTCGCCTACAATAATCGACTTTTACTCATATGTCAATTATATCGTCTTTGAGTTGGGGGGCGGGTTTATCGAGATTATTGATGGGTGGCAAAATTTATGGGTGAACCCGCCCCTACAGATTCTACTTTTCGGCCCAATTCCC
>NZ_JAUBTG010000010.1:1643-16911 GCF_036702395.1 Microcoleus sp. D3_18_C2
TTATCGAGATTATTGATGGGTGGCAAAATTTATGGGTGAACCCGCCCCTACAGATTCTACTTTTCGGCCCAATTCCCAATGCCAATAAAAAAGCCAGGGATGGATATCCCCAGCTCGAAACATAGCACAATTAGTTTTGAGAGTTGATAGGGCGATGTTTTAGAATCGACCCCACCCACTTTTACCCAAATTAAATCAGGATAATGTCAGCAGCCGTAATGCCCGGTCTGCCATTCAGATTTGCCAGCGTAACGCCTGGGTTAGGACCAGCAATACCGTCAGGGTCATATCCTAGTCGTCCGCCTTGGGTTCCGTTTGCACCTTCATAGAAGACGAACGGCTCTGTCGGGCCCGCCCCGGCTGGAGCAAACTTGCTCTCGTACGCCCCACTCTCAAGCGCCAAGAACGCCTGCGAAGAAAGTCGATTCGTATTTGGCACTACCCTCAAGTTGGGGAAGCCGTTGGAGCCATTGATTTGGAAGATAAACTTGTCTTGGCCGACTGTAAAATCGCCGATTTGGTCTGGGTTAGTACCAAATGTGCCGTCAGCGCCGATGGTGACACCCTCGCCGAAGTTGTTGTAGTAGAAGCTGTCATTACCCAATCCGCCAATCAGGGTGTCAGCACCAGGCCCGCCGCCGAGAGAGTCGTTACCGTCGCCTCCGATCAAATAGTCGTTACCAAAGCCGCCCAGCAAGGTGTCGTTTCCGGCACCGGAATTTAAGGTATCGTCCCCGGCTCCTCCAGCGGCGTCGGTAGCATTGGATGAGTCGCCGAACAGGATGTCATCCCCGTTACCAGTAGTGATCACATCAGTGCCGTTGCCACCAATAATGAAGTTGCTGCCTAAGGTATCGGTAATCAAGCTGGCGACTGTGCCGCTAAAGGTGACGGTGCTAGCGTAGGAGATGAAGTCGTTACCCTCCAAGTTGCCAATCAGGCGATCGAACTGGCTGCCAAAGATGATGGTGTCACTTCCCACGCCACCGTTCATGAGGTTGGTGACGGTGAAGCTGCTGCCAGTAGTAGGATTGGTGTAGCCAATTAACAGATCGTTGCCCAGCCCGCCTTCGAGAGTAATCAAAGCAGTACCAGTACCAGCAAAAATGGCATTGCTAGCATTGATAGTATCGTTGCCATCTCCACCGGCTGCATTAGTAAAGGTTCCGCTGAGGCTGTCGTTGCCTTCACCGCCGATCATTGTATCCGTCGCAAAAGCTGCAACGATCGTGTCATTGCCTACTCCGCCGTCGAGCAAGTTGCGACCCGCGAAACCTGGAAATGAACTCCGCGCGCCTACGCTCGAAATTACATCCGGCACCGACGCCGACCGGATGAAGTCGTCGCCTTCACCTCCCAACGCGGTATCAGAAAAGGCAAAAACGTTGATCGTGTCGTTGCCTTCGCCGCCGTCAAAGAAGTTTCTGCCGCCGCCAAAGTCGCCGATCGCGCCGTTGAGAGAATCGTCGCCGCCACCGCCAATCAAGGTGGTTCTCTCAATGCCGATCGTGATGACGTCGGTAGTAAAGGGGCTGCTTTGCGTACTGTTGGTAATGACTAAGGTGTCGTTGTCATCATCGCCCGACAGGTAGCTGTTGCTGGCCACACCACGTAGCGTGTCGTTGCCTTTACCGCCATAAAGACTGTCTCTTACATTGATACCTACAACTAAGTCGTCGCCCAAATCACCCCGCAAGAAGTTGCTGCCTTCATTGCCAGCGAAGCCAATAGCCAAGCCACCCTCTAAAGAGAGGTTGTTGCCACCGCCTGCGATGAAGAAGCCGATCGCGTCATTGTCCTTACCGCCATAGAGGGAATCTCCTCTCTGCGCCCCTCCCAGCATCGTATCTGCGCCCTCATTACCAAACATGAGGTTAGCTTCGACAGTACCTTGGACGAAGTCTTCTCCCTCGCCGCCGTACAGGGTAGCGCGGGCTTCAGCGACTATGGTGTCATTACCTCGGTCGCCTAACAGCAAAGCCGGAGTGCGCTGGGATCTGATTGAGTCTTCGTCGTCGCCGCCGTACAGTGTATCGTTCGGGCCAACTGAAATCAGAGTATCGTTATCGCCTTGGCCAAATATTAAGCTGCCGCCCAGGGTGGAAGTTCTAACGAAATCCGCCCCGCCTGCGGCGAAGATTGTATCCGGGCCCAGTCCCGGAAGGTTTAAATCTAGTTGATTAGAATCGTCATTTAACGTTGTCATAAAGCTTCACTCCTCTACTTGTTGGTCATCGCTGGTGCGACTACAGACACTGCCTAGAACACCGAATGTTTGGATTCCGCTGTAGTTTAACCTGTTTGCCAGCCGCAAGTCTAGCCTACTGGCGTTAACCCTGTCTAGACTTTCTCCCTCGCGGATTTTTTGCTTGTAAGCTTTTATATTCAATGTCTTCACCCTTTAATAATCCTGGTGCACTGTCTCAGGTGCTCACGCTCTACAAGACGCGGCTCATATTCTTAATGTTCCATTCTGGATTGGCGGTCGGGGATCGCGTCCGGGGGAGGAAATTAAAGATTAAAAAAGGCTGATCTGGGTGATCCCGAAGACAAGGAAAATTGGGAGATTTGTTACTTGGTAACAAGGCTTTGTGGCAATTTCCGGTTTTCCAGGCAGGGCCCTCATTTAATAATTCTGGCCCGGATTGAACCGAGTACCGCTCCGGGCTTTAAAAGTCTACGCCCCGCTTTAGTTCTACGCCCCGATCGCCGTAGTGTTTGTGACAGTATACCTCGGAGTGTACGCTTGCCAAGTCAAAGTAAGCGTGGGGTTTGTGGCAGCGCCCGGTGATAATAATTTCTGTATCCCGCGGCTTGCGTAGCAGGGCTTCGACGATCGGCTCTACCGGCAGCAGTTCTAAGTCTACTGTGGGATTGAGTTCGTCGAGAATAATCGTTTTGTACCAACCGCTGGCGATCGCACATTTGGCGATTTCCCAGCCGCGTTCTGCTTCTATGCAGTCTAGCTCTTGCTGTTGCCCCCGCCAAACTATAGCATCTCGGCCGCACCGCTGGTGATCTACTAGCTGGGGGTAGCTTTGTCGCAAGGCTGCGATCGCCGCATCTTCTGTATAACCGGTGCCACCTTTGAGCCACTGCACGATTAAAACTCGGTGAGATTGGTCTTGACTGATACCCCTACCTATTGCCTGCAAAGCTTTTCCCAAAGCGCTCGTAGACTTGCCTTTCCCCGCTCCGGTGTATATTTCGATACCGGAAATATGATGGTCTGCCGCTGCGGGGTTATAGTGGGGCTTCATTTCTGAGTGTAAGTCGGCAATCTCCAGCAAAGCTTCGGGGGCCGCTCGGCCTGTGGCGATGACTTCTAAATATTCTGGTTTGTTTTTGAGGGTTTGGACTACTTCGTCAACTGGCAGCAAACCCAAGTCCAATACGGGGTTTAGTTCGTCTAGTACCACCACGGAATAGAGCGAGCTTGCGATCGCTCCTTTGGCGATATCCCAGCCTCGCTGAGCTTCGGCCCGATCGAAGCGGGTGATTGCTTCGGCCCCAAAATATTCGGCTCTGCCGGTTCGCACTTGGTCGATCAAGTGCGGAAATGCCCGTTGCAAGGCTTCTATTGCCCCGTCTTCGTCGTAGGAGCGGCCGGGGCCTTTGAGAAAGCGCAGCAATAAGACTCGTGTGGGCGAGTCAGAATTGATACCCAGCCCGATCGAGCGCAACACTACTCCCAAAGCTGCCTGAGACTTGCCTTTACCAGCGCCGTCGTAGACGTGAATCTGACCCGCGGCGCGTTCCGAGCGGGATGAGGCTGTCCGAATACCAATGCCATTCCTTACCATAATCAGCAGTTGTTTGAGTCTGTATCGGGGTGGGTATTCGATCGCGCGCCTTGAATGTTTAATTTTTCCATTCTGTTGGCGGATCTCAACAGATTATACGATAACTTCTAACTCCCAATCTTTTAAGCAGCGATCTAACGGAATCAGGTGCTCAAACCTCCGGTTAAGATTCTTCCGCTTGTGCTGTACAATTAAAATTTAACACGGACTGATATACCTAAAGGCTTATGATTGCGAGTGTTTTCCCATTTCGGACTGTTTTGGTGCAAATTTTAATTATGTTTTTGGCGATCGCGATCGAATCGTGGTTTTTGCAAAAACTACTTAAACTCGGCCCCAAAACCAGCATTGAATATACAGCCATCCTCAATCTATCTTGCACTTGCGTAGGCTGGTTAGTTTTCTTCGGCATTGAAAGCGTTCTTAGCAAAGAATTGCGGGAACAGCTTATCGGTTATATTTTATTAGGACGTGGGGATAATGTTTACGCTCCAATAACTATGATAGCACTGTCAGTATTAGCAGTAACCTTTCTAGCTAAATGGCAGGGATTAGAATTCATAGAGAACATGGTTTCCGGCAATAAAAAAGCTTCCACACCTCAGTTTTTAGGACCACCAACCCTCACCCGCCGTCCTCCCAAAAAAACTTTTCAAGTAACTACCCAGTTTGGGGGAATTTTAATCGCCCACACTGTTAGCAATCTCGTTATTTTAACCGTGTTGTTTTTGCAAAGCGTGTATTGAAATTTATGATGAAGCAATTTTTAGATGTCACTCAGCAGCTAACTAAGCTGACGAACAACCTTTGGGAAACCAATAAAAAAATCCAAAAGGCGATGATTCCGCCTAAAGTTGTTCACTGGAAGACTCCTTTACTACTCAGCATCTTTTTAGCTTTGCTGACAGTGGCAGCCGTAACTGACTGGCGGACGAGAACTCTGCTTTTTGATATGAGCTGGTTATTATTTACACTTTCAATGGGTTTGCTGACCAGCCAGCAACCTTTTGTGATTAAAGGAGTAAGTCTGAGTCCGTGGGTGACAAGCATCTTAATTGGCTTGTGGTTACTGATAAGATTACCGTCGGATAGGAAGGAAATAGCATGGATATCCGGCCCACTTATAGCAGTAGCAGTTCTTGCTACAATAGAGATTTGGAATAGCGAGTCAAAACGGGAAGGTATCAGGTCGTTGGTGCGCCCTCAGTTTTTGATGATTACTCTCGTTCACCTGCTGTTTTCCTGTTGGTTTGCTTTTCACTTTTTAATTCAAGGTTGGATAGAACAGTATCCGAGTGTTTTATCTCAGGATTTAAGGCAAAGCGATTATGTGGTGACATTTCAACAGCCAACTATTAATCGCTCCCGAGGAGTTGTCATCCTCAATGAAATGGAGCGATACCTGCGAAATGAAGCCCGCACAAAACCGTGGGCGCAGGTAGAGCAAATGTTAATAGATATTGACAATGAGCGATTTTTTCTGCGGAATCAAGCCTTACAAACAACTGGGGTAGTCGCAGAAGATGGGAGGTGGGATGTCAAAACTTCGATCGTCCAAGGAGAGTCTCGCTATCAGTTAGATATGCAGGCAACTTGGCTGGGAGTGGTTTTTAGACCGGAAATATATTCGTTTACCAAATCTTGCGAGGTGTTCCAGATAGCCAATAGGGCGACTGTAACCTGCGATGCCATCAAACGCTCTCAACCCGGACAGAAAAAAGATGGAACGCCGGGGGACACTCAAGTTTGATTCTGTCTCTGTTAACTAATTGCGATGGGTATAGCGGGAGAGTGGGAGAGTCTGAAAGTGGGAGAGTCTGAGAGTCTGAGATGGAAAAAATCCTCTTTCTTCCCTCTTCCTTCTTCCTTCTTCCCTCTTCCTTCTTCCTTCTTCCTTGCACTAAAGTATGGCGAAAGTTTCCAGCGGGTTAATAACTAGATGAATTTGAGAAGAATCTTGACAGTCGCGACCAATGTATTTTGGGAAGTAATTCGCGATCGCATCCTTTACTTAATTATTATTTTTGCTCTGTTGATGGGCGCCTCGGTACGGTTGATACCGGAATTGGCGGCGACAACCGAAAAGAAAATTATCTTAGATATCGGTTTGGGTGCTATGAGCATTCTCGGTTTAATTGCCACAGTGTTTGTGGCTACCGGACTGGTCAACAAAGAAATTGAAAAGCGCACTGTTTATCTGTTAGTTGCTAAGCCGATAAGTCGGGCTGAGTTAATTGTGGGCAAGCACTTAGGACTGTCGGCGGTGCTGGCGGTGCTTGTAGCGGCAATGACTGTTATCTATCTGGCTATTCTGAGTTTGAGTAGCATTCCTTTCCCTTTGGGAAGCATTTTAATCGCTTCGCTGTTTATCTGGTTTGAGCTTTGTCTCATGGCTGGTGTAGGGATTTTATTTGGGGTGTTCAGCAGTTCGCTGTTGGCAACTTTACTGACATTTGGCGTTTATTTGATGGGACATTCGACGCGGGATTTAGTGGCTTTGGGCAAGTTAACTAAAAATCCTGGCCTAGAACAATTGATGATGGGACTATATCTGGTTTTGCCGGATTTAGCCAGATTCAATTTGAGAAATGATGCTGTTTACGGACAAGTTCCTTACTTGGCAGGTTTGATTACAGATGCTGGCTACGGTTTGCTGTATGTGGTGCTGCTGCTGTCAATTGCGATCGCCATATTTTCCCGTAGGGAATTTTAAAACGCGCCTTCGCTACTTTCAAAAGTGTGACTATATCAAATTATCACGCTAAAATATAAAGGAGGCGATCGCTCAGAAATCTCAACTAAAACTCAAACTTTTAATTGATCCCGAATAAGCTATTCTGTATTTAAATAGTACCTTTGGGCGGACTTTTCTGCCCTCCCCACAAGATAGGGACTTACGCATCGGGGTCCAGAAACCGGGTTTGTTACCGAATCTGCGGTCTACAACGCGTCTTTTCGTAAAAAAAACCTCGTTTCTAAACAATAGTGCGTAAGCCCTAAAGATGTTGAAGAGACATCACCCTGTAAATTAGATTGCGATAGCTTAGCAGTAAGAAAAAATGAAATTATGTTAGTAGAAAAACTCGAACAATTAAAAGATATTTTCGCACAAATGGAACGGGCTTTGATTGCCTACTCCGGCGGAATTGACAGCACTTTGGTAGCAAAAATCGCTTTTGATGTGTTGGGCGATCGCGCTTTGGCAGTGACGGCAGTTTCCCCCTCTCTACTGCCCGAAGATTTAGAAGATGCGCGCATTCAAGCAGCAGAAATTGGGATAGCCCACCAGGAAGTACAAACTCAGGAAATGGCAAATCCAAATTACACTTCTAACCCGGTTAACCGCTGCTATTTCTGCAAAAGCGAACTGCACGATACTTTGAAACCCCTAGCACTAGCAAAGGGTTATCCTTATGTGGTGGATGGGGTTAATGGTGACGATTTAAAGGATTACCGTCCCGGAATTCAGGCGGCAAAGGAACGCGGCGCGCGATCGCCTTTAGCCGAAGTAGGAATCACTAAATTTGAGGTGCGGCAATTGGCAAAAGAATTGGGTTTGCCTTGGTGGGACAAACCGGCTCAACCTTGTCTCAGTTCGCGCTTTCCTTACGGCGAAGAAATCACCGTTGGAAAGTTGCAAAGAGTGGGGCGCGCCGAACGGTATTTGCGGCAGTTGGGACTGAAAAATCTGCGAGTGCGATCGGACGGAGATACGGCACGCATTGAGTTACCTGCAGAGGAGATTCAGGAGTTTGTGGTAAACACGGATTTGCCTGCATTGGTGGCGGTATTTCAAGAGTTTGGTTTTGTTTACGCTACTTTGGATTTGGAGGGGTTTCGCAGCGGCAAATTAAATCAGGTTTTGCAGCCGCAGTTGTTGGAAACGAAAGGTTGATTAATTTTCCCGAATACAAAAATTTTTTCATGATTGATGTAGTTTGGGACATGGACAAAGGGGAACAATGTCAATCGAACCTTTATCTTTGATGTAGCAACTTATACGTTTCAAGGATCGAATTGTTAGGATTACAGGACTTACGCAAAAGTAAGGTATTTCTGTTGCCCAGCGAACTCAGTGAAGCAATCTCAAGGTGGCGTTACTTAATCAGGGTATGAAAAAAAAATCACTTTAAAATCCACCCGCTTTGTGGATACTGGTTTCTCTGACGGGCCTATTTAACGTTTCATACCGTAAATCAGCAACGCCTAGAGGGCCGGCACTCTTGGCACGGCCCCTACGGATAATGAAACAGCCCTGCCTTTGCTCGGACGAAAGTTTGACTCTATGCAGCGGTTTCAACCACCTCTTCATAAAAATGGTGGCTAACTATCAACGCCCGAGTCCGATCAAGGAGTAGTTGGCTGAATTTGCTGTGGCTGCATTTGCTGCTGCTGATTTTGGAGCTGAAGTTGCTGCTCCTGGATCTCGATTTGCCGATTCTCAAGATCTATTTGCCGCTGTCTGTCTTCGAGTTGCAAGCGTCTGTCTTCAAGTTGCAGTCTTCTGTCTTCTGCTTGCTGCAATCTATCTTCACGTTGTAGCTCTCTTTCTAGCAGTCTGTCTTCACGTTGCTCTTGTCTGTCTTGACGTTGTTCGCGAAGCTCTCTGAGCTGATTTCGTCGCTCGAAATCCCCTCCCAAAAATAAGTTTTGAAAAGCGTTGATAGTTGCTTGAAACCCAGTAAAAACGCTGCTAACAGCGCCGATACCTGTTGCTACTCCTGTTATTGGCTGCAAGAAAGTGTTGATATTGTCTGCTACCCTAGCATAGCCCGATCGCGCTACCAGAATCACATCGTTGTTGCGGAGAGTGGGGTTATTATTAGGATTCAATCCTTGAGCAAAATCCACCTCTATCGTGCGGCGAGAAACAGTACCGTTGGGATTCAATCGCAATAGTTCTACCTTGTCTTTTTTAGCCCGCAATTGATTGAAACTGCCTGCGGTGAGCAAAGCTTGGTGCAGGGATGTACTAGGTCGCACCTGCAAAGCCCCAGGCCTAATTACTTCTCCTACAATATTGATGCTAATCGCGTTCGGAGAAAAACTGCTATTTGCAACTTGAGAAACTTCAGCTAAGTCTACCGTAGCCGCTGTCGGGATAATTACGCTATCTCCTTCTTGCAGCAAAATATCTTGAGTTGCGTCGCCTTTTTGCAGTAAATCCCACAGATTTACCATGATAGTTTGTTCGTTGCCACCTCTGACTCGGCGGCGGATTTGTACGCGGCGAATGTCAGCTTCTGTAGTGATACCACCAGCAATTTTCAGTGCTCTAGTTATTGTTGGTAAGCCCACAACTGCTCCTTGCTGTTGGTCGATAGATACAAAACTCAACTCTGTTTGTTGGTTGCTCGATCGCACATCCGAAGCAAATACAGTATAAGGCCCCGGCCGGTTTACTTCCCCGACAATTACTACCCCAATTGGTTTAGTAATATCAGCGGAAAAATTAGCACTGGCTCTTTGACGAACTTCTTGAGTATTGAGGGCACTTGCTGTCGGTATAAAAATTGTATCTCCATCTCGAATGGTAACATCTTGACGCAAATTTCCCGTCTCTAAAAAATCCTGCAAATCAACAGTAGTAACTTGCTCCGGCCCGCCTCTGCGGGGACGACGAATTTGGACATTTCGCATATCTCCTGCTGATGTCACCCCTTGTGCAAGTTGCAGCATTTCCATCAAAGTCGGGAATTTTACTCCTCCTCCTTCTCTAGTGGGATTAATCTTGTATGAACCCGGGCGAGTAACTTCACCGGCAAGACCTATATTTAGGGGGCGAGCGACTACCAGAGTCACGGTAACAACGGGAACATTGATGAAGGGTTCGTATCGCTGGGTAATCACATTAGCGGCTTGTTGCAGCGTCAACCCTTGAATTGAGACGCTACGAATGATTGGCAAATTGAGCGTCCCGTCAACTAGCACTTGATATTCTCTGCTGAATTCAGGGACGCCGAATATCTCTAAAGCAATGCGATCGCCCGATCCTAAAGTATAAGCTGCTTCTTGTGTCAGCGAACCCGGAGGTGGCGGCGGTACTCTCGGTTGGTTTTGGTTCCTAGCGGGCACAGGATTTCTGACGGCAGGCAACTGAGCTCTACTGGGCGGCGAACTCAATAGCACCAGGAGTGCTGACAAACTCAGACTTGTAGCGGTTTGAACGGTATATTTCATCTTTCTTCCCTGGTTGCGGCCTGCCATTGAACAAGAGCAATTTAGCTAGTGGATTGTAGTTTATTTTCCCTGCTGTCCAGTGTAGCCTCGCTTTGCGGCAAAATCCACAGGTACAAGCATAAAAATTGTGCGATCGCACTTAACTATTTTGCCCCTTGTTTGTAAAGAAAGTGTAAAGCCCGCCAACTGTTGTCAGGATTAATATCTCGTTTGAGCAAAATTCTTCATACATAAGTCCGCATACAAATCAACCCGCCGCAGAAAGGAGATAGAAAAAAACCGCCCTGATTTGAGGTAAAATGTTAAATAATTCTCTCTGCAGGACAAAGACAAGTGTCACTAAAATTGGATAAAGTAATTCCCTGGGGACGCTGCTTGGATGAATACATAGGAATGTTTAGCTTGACATCAAGTGACCTCAAGCTAGCAATTCTTGATTGTGCTGGCGGCCCAGCGAGTTTCAATGCCGAAATGACTCGCCAAGGTAAAAAGGTAATTTCTTGCGATCCAGTTTATCAGTTTACTGCGGTGGAAATTGGCGATCGCATCCAAGAAACATATCAAACTGTGATTGATGCTGTCAAAGCCAATGTAGACGGCTACCTGTGGAACAATTTTGAATCGCCCTACCAGCTAGGAGAAGTGCGAATGAAGGCGATGCAGGAATTTTTAGAAGATTTTCCATCTGGCTTAGAGCAAGGCCGCTACCTGAATGCTGAGCTGCCAGTTTTGCCTTTCGATAACGGTCAATTCGATTTAGCTTTGTGCAGCCATTTCTTATTTGCTTATTCTCACTTGCTTTCCGAAGAATTTCATTTGGAAGCAATTACAGAAATGTGTCGGGTTGCGAAGGAAGTCCGGGTATTCCCTCTATTGCAGAGTTTTAGCGGGGAGGAATCCGATCACTTAAATCCGATTATCACCGAATTAAAAAAGAGAAGTTTTAGTGTAGAAATTCAAGAGGCTCCTTATGAGTTTCAAAAAGGCGGGAATAAGATGCTGCGAGTTAGGGGGCGAATGTAATTCGCGGCTGCGGAGGGCATGGCAATTTGCGATCGCTTATTTCCAAAAAATTAGATAAGCTAAGCATAAGGTTCTGCCTCATCTTGGGGTTCGCCAATCGCACGCTGGACTGCATGGCGAATGTGGATAATCCTCACCGTTGGTATGGGTTGATCGTCAAAAATAATGAAGAGTATGCGATACGTGGTTTTACCACTTCCATACAGAAGCTGGCGAATCTCTTGGCTGAAAAACGCGTTTTCACGGGCTAAAACACAACGACGCGGCATTTCTTTCAGTGAGGAAATCGCTTTAATCAAACCCTGATACCATGCTTGAGCGCGTTCGGGAGTCGTGAATTGGGAAAAGTTCAGAAACGCTGCATCAGCTTCAGATTGAGCTGTACTGGAAAAGTCAATGCGATACATTATGCTTCCAAAGAAAGTCCGTATTTCTGGTTTTGTCTATCGACAAACTCTTCCAGAGTAGAAAACTGACCCCGATCGAAGTCATCAAGTCCGCGTTGAATCCCTTCTAATGCCTCGAAGAAATCGCTTTCATCAAAGCTAAGTCCGAACGCGATAACAGCTAGGGTAACGCTGGTTATATCTTGTCCTGTACTTTCCGCCCGTTGGCGCAGCAGTGCTTCGATTTGGGGGGGTAAGGTGAGTGTAAGAGTCATAAAAGTTATGATCAATGGTTAACTTTATTTTCTAACTTTATTTTGGCATAGGTAGCCAAAACGATCGCTTCCTAAACTATCTGCCCATTCCTGAAACCGATCGAGCTCTGCGGCCCGTCTTGTTTTTCTGGTAATCTTGGAAGGCTGCGAGACTCAAGGCGATCGTTTCTTCTTCACTGAGGGTTTGAAACTCCTTTGCTGTGTCAATTTCGCCCCACTGATATCCCTCCGTTTCCTCGGCAATTTCTGCGATTGTTCAAAGTCGCTGAGATTACCGTTGGACTGATTCAGTCATGAAAGCACGATCGCCTTAACCGAATCGCTGGGCATGGCTTGAATTTGGGCGTGGAGTTGCTTTAAGCTGTTCTGCATTTAAATTGGATGTCAAAAAATAATCAAACTATTGTGGGGTGGGCGTCCCGCCCGCCCTGAACCTACAATTTAAATGCGCGACAGCTTATAGATTGAGCCATTGGACAATAGAGAGTGACTGATGTAATTTTAGCGCAGTGTCAAATAGTTGCACATACTATAGCAATCCTACATGAGTCGTAATTTTTTACCCCACCCCAACCCTCCCCTTACTAAGGGGAGGGAGTAAGAAGTTCACAAATGATTTAGAATGGCTATATAAGGCACAGTGGCGATAAAATTAATTAAAGACTTTAAAGCGACCCCACGGATCGATCGGGGGGCTTATTTCGCGGGCTTATTTCTCAGATACCACGTTTTCTTTAGTAATTCTAATCAAAAACCGCAGAGCTTCATTCACTGCTTCAGAATCGGGAAACATCTCTGCAACATCCGGTTCTAAACGAATATTTACACCACCAAAGGTCTTTCGTCCCGATCCTACCCTTCTTACACGCAACTTCCTCAAATCATATTCCGACCGAAGCTCATCGTCCATCCCTGTTTCATCCTTCTTCATAAACTTCTCGCTCCACTCGTGTTACTTTTCTGGCGCTAATCAAACGAATAAAATCTGCTCTTTCTGTATACGACACTATCAATAAATTACCTTGCTGGGACTCTCCAACAATAATATAGCGATCTTCTTCATCAGAGTGATCCGGATCGTAGAAATCGACGTAGAGGGGATCGTCAAAAACCGTTCTGGCTTCCTCAAATGAGATCCCATGCTTGGACAAATTTACCGCTGCCTTCTTTTCATCCCACTCGAATTTCATAAAGAGCCCAAATCAGCATCTTTGATATAATATTACACCTAGAAGCAAAACTCAAACCAACTCATGCCACAAACAGTCTGGATCGCACGACACGGAAACCGCATCGACTTCGTTAACCCCGACTGGTTTCTCACCGCAGAACACCGCTACGATCCCCACCTTTCCGAAGACGGTCACGTTCAAGCCAAACAACTCGCAAATCGCCTCAAAGGAGAAGGAATTTCTCATATTTTTGCTTCCCCTTTTCTGCGAACTGTCCAAACAGCAAATCACGCGGCAGAAGCTCTCGATTTGTCAATTAAACTAGATTGGGGACTGTGCGAATGGCTGAATCCTGAATGGATGACAGAAATGCCGGAAACAGAGTCCGTCGAAGCTTTGTGCAGGCGTTTTCCCAGGATTGATGCTTCCTACAAAGGCGGTATTGCTAATTATCCCGAAACCGTGGAAGCTTGTTTCAAAAGGGCGGGGGAAACGGCTAAACGCCTCGTGGCTGATTTTCCCGAAGATATGTTATTAGTAGGTCACGGTGCGTCGGTTTTAGGCACTGCGATCGGGCTGGCGGGGGGTGCAGAAACGGAAATTAACGCTTCTTTGTGCTGTTTGGTGAAAGTGGTGCGGGATGAGGGAGAATGGTCGATCGCACTTAATGGCGATACTTCTCACCTGACTGACTCTGAAACCGCGATCCGGTTTAATTAAAGTTGAGATTCGTGCCAAAAATCGCATTTTATGCTATGTGTGTAAGGTGCGCGGCAGAAGAGCACCCTACGTTCATCTGATTAGTCCGAATCTGGGTGTTATTGTTTAATCTCGATCGCACATTTTAAATCGAAAATCTTAAATCGATATGGCTGGACACAGTAAGTGGGCGAATATTAAACGCCAAAAAGCGAGAGTTGATGCCGTTAAAGGCAAGGTTTTTGCTAGAATATCTCGCGAAATTATTGTCGCGGCCCGCAGCGGAGTTCCCGATCCCGCTGGCAATTTTCAACTGCGGACGGCTATTGAAAAAGCCAAGGCGGCGGATATTCCTAATGAAAACATAGAAAGGGCGATCGCCAAAGGTGCTGGCTTGGCGGGGGGAAGTTCGGATTTAGAAGCTATTCGCTACGAAGGTTACGGCGTTGGCGGAGTTGCTATTCTGATTGAAGCGCTGACAGACAATCGCAACCGCACAGCGGCTGACTTGCGAGAAGCTTTTACTAAAAATGGCGGCAACCTGGGCGAAACTGGTTGTGTGGGCTGGATGTTTGACAACAAAGGAGTTTGTACGGTACGCGGGCCGATTGATGAGGAACAATTGTTTGAAGCGTCGCTAGAGGCGGCTGCGGAATCTTATGATTTGATATTAATTGATGAGGATACTGAAGGTGCAGAGGTATTTACAAGTGTGGCTAATTTGGAACAGTTGGCTGATGTTTTGAAACAAAAAACTTTTGCTGTTGTGCAGTCGGAAACTCGCTGGATTCCGAGCAATACAGTGGAAATAGACACTCCTGAAAAAGCTCGATCGCTCTTGAAGTTAATGGATGCACTGGAAGATTTGGACGACGTGCAAAGTGTGACGGCGAATTTTGAAATGACAGATGAATTGATGTCTTTGAGTATGGTTTAATGCTCTAAATCACCAGATTTTTGCCATCCGCAAGACAAATCCCGGTAACTCTGGATCTGCGCTGACTGTTTCAGGATTATCTAAGATTTCCTGTTCGCGATTGGGACGGTAAATATAGACTTTTCTGTTTTTGCGATCGACCAAAAAGCCGAGCGATACACCGTTCTCAATATATTCTTGCATCTTATTTTGCAATCCCTTGAGAGTGTCACTAGCAGACCGCAATTCAATCACAAAGTCTGGACAAATCGGTGCGAATGAGGCTTTTTGTTCTTCAGTTAAGGCATTCCAGCGCTCTAGTTTAATCCATGAGGCATCGGGAGATCGGGTTGCTCCATTCGGCAAGGTAAAGCCTGCACTGGAGTCAAACGTTTCACCTGTGCCATCTTGTTCTGCCCAGTTCCCCAATTGTAGGGCAATCTTGAAGTTGCGGTTCCCTGTATCTGAAAAGGCTGGTGACATAATGATAACTTCCCCACTGGCTGTACGTTCAATTCTCAAATCGCGATTAACTAGACAGAATTCATAAAACTGTTCAACAGTCATCGATTGGATCGCAGGGAAATTGACCGTCAGTGGGACGCTTTCGGTTTGAATTAGCAGCGTCGTCATGGTTTTTCCTTTTTTTGGTGCAGGGGTGATATAATACCTTGATATTACACTATTTTAGCTTGGCGCTCGAAAGTCTTAGTCGATCGGGGAGTCGGAGGCTTGTATCCGTTTTTGGGCTGGATTAATCGATTTTAGATTTTAGATTTTAGATTTTAGATTTTAGAATTGAAGCATTTTTAGA
>NZ_JAUBTG010000010.1:17011-148795 GCF_036702395.1 Microcoleus sp. D3_18_C2
TTAAAGATTAAAGATTAAAGATTAAAGATTAAAGATTAAAGATTAAAGATTAAAGATTAAAGATTAAAGATTAAAGATTAAAGAATAGAAGCCTTGACCCAGCCCAAAAACGGATACCGTGCCACGTACTCCTGTCGTGGAAAGATAAAATTTTTAGACCCTAGTTCAAGATCCCAGATTTATCTGTGGGGTAAATCTAAAATCTAAAATCTAAAATCGACTGACCCCACGGATAAATTTGGGGGGCAAGTTTCATCGGATACAGGTTTTTTATTTCTGGACGAATGAATCCGGGGGCTTGTATCCCGGATGCTTGATTGTCAATAATCTTTTTTCCCAGTCAGTAAATAAGTAACCATGTATCCCTTGCCCTTAACTTGAATGGCGCCGCGCTTCTGAAAAGTATATTTATCTTTTAATCTCTCGTAGGTTTCGGCGGTGACTTGAATGCAGCCGGTAATCCCGTGGGATTCCATGCGCGAAGCAATATTTACTGTGTCGCCCCAGAGGTCGTAAATAAACTTTTTTAAGCCGATAACGCCTGCAACGACAGGGCCACTGCTAATCCCGATCCGAATGCTGAAAGGTTCCGAATGTTCTAAACTCAGCAGCCTAATTTCGTGCAGCATATCGATCGCCATGTTCGCAACGGCCTCGGCATGATCCTCTCTGGCTGTAGGCAAACCGCCGACAACCATGTAAGCGTCACCAATAGTCTTAATTTTCTCTAAACCGTGGCGATCGGCCAAGTGGTCAAAAGCCGAAAAAATATCGTTGAGCACTTCCACCACCGCCGTCGCTGAAATTCTCGACGAAAGCTCTGTAAACCCCACAATGTCGGCAAACATCACAGTTACTTCCGCAAAACTTTCGGCGATATTGTGTTCATTGTCCTTCAAACGCAGGGCGATCGCAGCAGGCAAAACGTTGAGCAGCAGTTGCTCGGATTTAGCTTGTTCGAGTTCCAACTGTAGGTAAGCAGCCTGCAACTGTTCGGCTTGGCGAATTCTTTCTCCGGCTAGCTTTTCGATTTGGGCGGTGCGACTCAAAGATGTCAGCATATATGTCACCGGAATCAGAGTCCACAGCATCCCCATCGTCAGAGTTCCCCAAGAGCGCCAGTGCTTGCGAATCCGGCGAATTTCCGGCGTTGCAGACACGTACATAGACCACTGGCGGCCGCTAATTTTCAGCCGCCTTCTGCAAGCTGTATAGTTCGGGCCTGGATTGTCAAGAATTGGGCAGTTTTGCATGAGGGATCGGTCAGCAGTGGCTGATACTGGAAGCACTTGTTGGCTCGCGGATTGGAACTGCACCGCAAATTGCTGAATTTGGCCCTCAGCAGGGAGATTTTTGAGAACCGGGTTGGCCGTTTGGGGTAACAGTGACGCTGCTTGTTGCTTGTCTGGAGCCTCGCTAACGAGATAAATATTGAGGTATTCGGTATTGCGTCCTTTTAAAGAGGTTTGGAAAATATCTTTGCCTCGAAATACGCCCAGAACAAATCCTTGTAGCAGTTGGCGACGGGATTCCAGGGTAGTCGGGTTACTGCTGTTTTCGTAAATCGGAACTATGGCCAAAAGACCTAGTTCCGGGGAATTGCCTTGAGTTAAGCCGATGTAGTTGGTGACAATCATTTCTCCTGTATCGCGTCCTCGATCGAGCGCAGCGCGGATTTCTGGGTGGGAGGCGAGGTCAAAGCCGAATGCTGTCTCGTTTCCGGCTGGTGGTTCGACGTAGAAAGCCGGGAAGTATTCGGAACGCTGGAGGGCCTTGCGGAGTTCTCCTCGCGGGCCACGCTCTGTAATCTCGAAGCTGGGGTCGGTTTCGGTTCTAGCTTTGGTTTCGTAGTTGCGTCGCTCGTCCTGGGGGACGCGGGGGGCCCAAGCCAGGAGTTGCAGGCTGGGGTGGACGGATAGGGGACGGGCGACAAACCGGGCAAAAGAGGAACGCTCGACGGTGTTGAAGGCTTTCATGTAGTCGCTGAGGGCGAGAACAGTATCTAAGTCGGAGTTGAGCTGGCGTTCGATGCCGATCGAAATATCGTCAATGCGGCGGTGCATTTCGTAGTCGCGGCGCTTGTCTTCCCAGTCCCAAACCAAGGCGAATGTGAGAAGCGACAGTCCCACACCCAAACCCAGCGTCAACCCGGCTGGAATGTAGCGAGACCAGGATAAAGGTAGTTTTTTCAGCATATTTGCCTAGCGAATAAGGGCAGCAGATTAGCACACCGCTGAGTGCGATTTGTTCCGGCCTCTGAGTGCGGTTAATTCAAAACCCTGATAACTCAAGCACCGACGGCAATTGGGAGTTAAAAGTTAGATATTTAAACTTTTAGATTAATCGACGATCGCTCAGCAGGGGATTTCAATCCAGAATTCCGCTCCCTGTCCGGGCGCTGAGATGCACCGCAGGCTTCCCTTATGTTTTTCTACCACAATCTGATGGCTGATGGATAATCCTAAGCCGGTTCCAGCCCCTACGGGCTTGGTGGTGAAGAACGGGTCAAATAGCCGCTTGCGAACCTCTTCGCTCATTCCCGGCCCACTGTCGGCGATGCAAATTACAATGCGATCGCAATCACTGAGCTGGCTTTTACTGTGGCTTTTCAACCCAGCTTTTTTCATGAGGGTGCGAATCACGATCGTCCGAGGTTCCGGTTGGTTTTCTAGAGCGTCGATCGCATTGCTTATAATATTGAGAAAAACCTGGTTTAACTGTCCCGCACAACAGTATATTTTGGATATCTTTCCGTATTCTTTAATGATTTCAATCCCGCTTTTTATACTTGCTTGATGCAATCTATGCTGCAAAATTAACAGTGTACTGTCAATTCCTTCATGAAGGTCTACCAACTTCATTTCTGATTCATCCAGTCTCGAAAAATTTCGCAGCGACAACACAATATTCCTGATTCTTTCTACTCCTACTCTCATGGAATTCAGCATTTTCGGCAAATCTTCCTTCAGAAAATCCAACTCTAACTCCTTAACTTTTTCAGCAATCTGAGGTACTGGGGACGGATAGCATTCCTGGTAGAGACTTAACAGTTCAATTAAATCGTGAAAATAGTTATAAGTGTGAGAAATATTGCCGTTAATAAAAGTTGCGGGATTGTTAATTTCGTGGGCAATCCCAGCCACCATCTGACCGAGACTCGACATTTTTTCGGATTGAACTAATTGGATTTGAGCGTTTTGTAGTTGTTCGTAGGCTTCTTGCAATTGGGCGGCTTGTTTTCTTAATTGAGATTCGGAAGCTTGGAGTGCGGCGGCGGAAATTTTGCGATTGGTTATATTTTCAATCATCCCTAAGTTGTAAATAGGTTGTCCTTCGCCGTCTCGAATTAAAGTAGCTGTCACATTTACCCAAACAATTTTACCTGTAGCGGTAATCTGGCGGAGTTCGATTTGATAGTGAGTAATTTCTCCCCGCTCAAGAGAATCAGCAACTTGGAGATTTTTGGGAGAATCTTCGGGATGCCCAAGTTCAATAAATGTTTGGGCGAGCAATTCGGCTGCGGTATATCCCAGCATTTCACAGTAAGTTTTATTGACTCTCACTAACTTGTTATCATCTAAATTAGCTAAGTAGATAGCGATGGGTGCATCTTCAAAAATTGTGCGAAATAGTTCCTCGCTAGCCCGGACTTTAGCTGTTAGCGAAAGCCGATCGGTGATGTCTTCAAAGGTAGACAAAATGCCGACAACATTGCCGGAATTGTCGTGTAAAGGTATTTTATTTGTATCCAGACAGCACTGGGTGCCGTCGGCTTGCATTTTAGATTCTATGATGTGATATTCTGGGGTGTTGGTTGCCATAATCCGGCGGTCGCAGGCTCGAAAAAATTCTGTTTCTTCCGGCTTCCAGGGCATATCGAAGTCGGTGAGACCGGCGATTTCACTGGGGTGATTGAAACCTGCGACTTTGGCAAAATTTTTGTTGCCTCCCAAGTAAACTAAATCTCGATCTTTCCAGGCGATTAACTGAGGGATGTTATTGATTACTAACCATAGCATTTTTTGGGATGTTTCCAAGGCTTCCGTGCGTTCTCGGACGCGCTTTTCAAGTTCTTGATTGGCTTGTTGCAGGGCGATTTTTGACTGGCCCAGGGCGATTTCTGCTAGCTTGCGATCGCTGATGTCGATTGTCACTCCCTCCCACAGTATATCGCCCCCAGGCTGCCGTTCGGGGCGGGCTATGCCGCGAATCCATTTCAGTTTTCCCGATCCGGTTACGATCCGCCCTTCATATATCCAAGGTTTGAGAGTTTTGCCGGAAAGGGCGATTGATTCTAACAGATTTTTTAGGTCTTCTGGATGCACCCTTGCCCAAATTAAATCGGAGTTTTGTTGAACTTTTTCAGGATCTAATTCGTAGAGTTCCCAGCAGCCTGAACTGAGATAAATGAATTCATCGGAACCGTCGGGATGCCGCAAGTATTGATAAATCATTCCCGGCACATTGGCGGCCATTTTTTGGAATCTGGCTTCGCTTTGCCGCAGTGCTGATTCTGCAAGTTTGCGATCGCTAATATCAATCAACAAGCCGTCCCAAATAATGTTATCTTTTTCGCCCGGTTCTGGTCGGGAAGCCCCGCTAATCCACTTAATCCGATCGCCCGGAAAAACAAATCTGCCTTCCCACCGCAAAGGCTCTAAAGTTTTAGCTGAGATAGCAACAGATTCATGGAAGCTTGGCGCATCGTCTTGATGAATCATTTCGAGCGCGGGAATAGCTGAGTTTTGCAGTACCTCTGGTTCTAATTCCCAGAGTTCGCGACAGCCGGAACTGACGTAGGGGAATGACATAGTGCCGTCTGCTGCTAACTGAAATTGATAAATCATTCCCGGAACGTTGGCTGCTAGTTTTTGAAACCTCGCTTCGCTTTGCCGTAGTGCTGTTTCTGCTTCTACGCGAGCGGTAATATCGTAAAATGCCGATAAAATTGCGGCTTCCCCATTAAAATTAATCGCTCGCATCGACATTTTTACCCAAAAAAAACTGCCATTTGCTTTCTTGAGGCAGATTTCTTCGCGGTCGCTAAAGCCATTCTTTTTGACCAATTCTAGTAGTTGAATGTTGTCATTTATATTGGCATAGATGTCAATTTTTTCTCCACCCACAAGTTGTTCATAACTCAAACCTAAACTTTCACCAACAGCAGGATTTGCATACAAAATGACGCTGTCTTCTAGGCGCGTAATTAACAGGGGCACGGGAGTTGTACTGGCAATCGCGCGCAATCTTTCTTCGCTTTCTTCCCTGGCAGTTTCGGCTGCTACTCTTTTGCTAATATCGTTCTGAACTCCGATAAAATGAGTTAATTTTCCCTCATTGTCTAAGATGGGGGAAACCATTAATTCGTTCCAAAAAGGAGTTTTGTCTTTGCGATAATTTTTGAGCACTACCTGAATTTCCGTTCCCGCTTCCAAGCTGCGGCGGAGTTTATTTAATTCGACCTGATCGGTATCTGGGCCCTGCAAAAATCGGCAGTTGCGTCCAATAACTTCTTCGGCACTGTAACCGGTCAGTTTCTCAAAAGCAGGATTGCAGTAGATAATCGGTATGTCAGGCTTGCGAGCATCCGCGATGAGAATGCTGTTGCTCGACGCTGCGATCGCCCGTTCTAGGAGAGACAGGTTGAAAGAGTCTGTTGTCATCTGTAGCAATATCCAAACTCCTTGGGAGCGGACAGAACAATAGAAAATTATAAATAGCTTGAGCCATTCTTATTCTATAATTTTATTTTTAATTTAGCTTTTTTAACAAAATCAGCAGCCCAAAAAAGCCGACGGGGAAAGGAGTAATACCATTGTAGATTTTAGATTTTAGATTTTAGATTGGCAATGACTGATTCCATTATGGTTTGGGGCACGGGCCTACAATTGCCTTTTTGTTTGAAAGTAAGTAGTATCACCGAAGGCATGAGGCACTTATCCAGAAAACAGAAGGTGAAAATACCGAAGGCGGCAAGAAAACAGAAGGTGAAAATACTGAGATTTTTAACTTTTTTTCTTCTCCTCCTTCCATCCGGCTCATCAACCCTTTTAAATTGACAAGCTAAGGCAAGAACCCTGAGCAGTTTTGCTTACTTCAATCCTGGCTTGAAAAGCTTCTTTCAGGTGAGGCATATGGGTAACGGTGAGGATGCAGGCGAAGTCGGAGGCGATCGCATTAATTGCAGCAATCAGCCGATCGCACCCTTCAGCATCCTGAGTCCCAAATCCCTCATCAATAATCAACATTTGCAAAGCCGTACCCGCCCGCTGAGACAGCAGTCTCGCCAGCGCCAGCCGAATCGCAAAATTAATCCGAAAAGCTTCACCGCCAGAGTAAGTTTCGTAGGCGCGAGTCCCGCGAGCATCAGCAATTAAAATGTCTAAAGTGTCAATCAATTTAGTTGCTTTTTTAGAAGCAGCCGCCCGCTGAGTAATAAATTGAACGTGCAATTGATTGGCGCTCAATCTCGACAATATCTGATTTGTTTCAGCTTCAAGTTGAGGCAAAACATTTTCAATCATTAAAGCTTGAATGCCGTTTTTACCAAATGCTTGACCCAACTCTTGATAAACTCGCTGCTGGCGTTTTGCAACTTGCATTTGCTCTTTTTGAGCTACTAGCTGAACTTGCAGAGTTTCCAGATTTTGCTGCTGCTGCTGGAGGCGTCCGAGACTGCCCAAATGTTGGTCTAGCTGCTGGCGGCGGCGACTGATTTGCTGTTCGATCGCACTTATGCGCGCTGTGGGATCGGGATGTTCTTGCAACTGCTGGTTCATCGCGGAAGTTTGAGCGCTGACAGCTTGCAAATCTCGATCGCGCACAGCGATGGAATTTGCTATTTCATTAACCCGCTGCTGCACTTGCGGATACTGCACAGTTGCCGATCGCAATTTTTCGGCGCGGGCGATCCAAAACTGCGATCGGCGCATTTCGCTCCGCACGTGTTCGTGCTGTTCCAAATTATAGCCAATTTCCGCAATGTATCTATCTAAAGATAGAATTTGCTGCTGTATTTCCGAGCTGTTTTTTTGCTGTTCTAACTGTTGCTGTACGGTGGCTAATTGAGTTTGCAAATCCGGGCGACGGGCATTAATTTTATTCAGTTTCTGCTGAGCGTCTTTGATTTGAGCTTGCTTAATTTCCGCCCACCGCAAGCGCTTTTCATCGCTGCGGGCGAGGGAATGGCTGCGATCGCTGTAATTGAGCTGTTGCAGTTGCTGTTCGATTTGCTGGAGTTCGCCCAAATCCTCCGCTGCATACTCGCCTGTGCGTAGCAACCGCTCTATTTCTGCCGCGTCTTGACGCATACTCTGCAGTCGAGTTTCATCTTGACTCAGGCTATCTAATTGTGCTTGCAAATGACTGCGACGTTCCCGCAATTCTTGGTAGGGCGCTAATTCCTCTTCTAGTTCGCGGTATTCATGTCTGAGGACTTGAATTTCGCGCTCGGAGACGGCTAACTGTTCGCGCACAACCCACAGTTGGTTCCAGATTTCCTGCTGTTGGGTGTGGTGTTTTGTGACTACCAAATTCCAGTAGTGTTCGTCTAAAGGTCGATCGCACAAAGGACAATTGCCAAAATTTGTATCCCGCACCATTAAATGCGAATTTGATGGCTCGTTTTCCGCAAAATTCGAGGCTTTACCTTCACCTGCGGTTTTTTCTCCTTCATGTTTCCGCAGCAGTTGCAGTTTTTGGTCGATCTCGGCGAGTCTGGTTTGATAGTCGCGGCTTTTGGCTTGCAGGTTTCCGAGAAAGTCGTGCCTTTCTTGACCTTTTTCGCGGACTCGCTGCTGATAAACTCGCTTGTTTTCCAACTGCAAAATTTGATTGGCGATGGCCGAGATTTCCTGCTGTAATTGCGGCTGTCGCTGCTGCTGCTGAACTTGCACCTGTCGGTTGATTTCCTCTAAGCGGGCGGTTAAACCGGCGCGGGCGCGATCGAGCTTTTGTTGCTTTTGCTGCTGCTGTTGTAGAAGCGGCGAAACTTGCAGTTGCAGTTGCTCTAGTTCGTTGAGGCGCGATCGAACTGCTTGCAACTGTGCGAGTCCTTTGTCAACCTCCGGCTGCTGTTTGAGAATTTCCAGAACATCTTTTTCATCCTGTTCTAAAACATCTAATTGAGCTTGCAACTGCTGAATTTTGCTTTGCAAAAAGCTCAGTTCTTGCCGCTGCTGTTCTTGCAATTGTTGACGCTGGTTTTGGGCTTGTTGGTTAGCTTTGAATTTACCAGCCAGAGTCTCTTCTGTGGCTTGCAAGCTGTGGAAATACGCAATCCCTTCTGTTATTTCATTTTCTTGAACTAGGAGGGCTTGTAGCTCATTTTGCTGCTGTTTGGCGGCGCTGAGTTCTTGCTGCAAGCGGCGGCATTCTTGAGTGATATTGTAGTGCTGTTGCTGGTGGCCGGCGAGGAGTTTTTGCCAAGTTTGACGGTTGTGGTGCTGGAGTTGCAGTTGCTGTAACTCGGTTGTGTCGGCTTGCTGCTGCTGCTGAAGCAAATCGGTTGCTTGCTGCAATTGAGTTTGTTCGGCGGCGATGGTCTCTTTTTGTTGCAGTTGCTCTTGTACGGTTAGCAAACTCTGTTTGAGTACATCGACTTGAGCTTTAAATTGTTTGGACGTATCTTTGGCTTGGTCGGATAAAGTGTCGTAGGAGTCGAGCTTGAGCAGGTTGGCTAAAACTTGTTTGCGTTCGATCGGCTTTTTGAGCATAAATTCATCAGCTCGCCCCTGTCGCAAATACGCCGAGTTGATGAAAGTATCGTAATCAAGTTTGATGTGTTCGAGGATTTTTTGCTGAGTTGTTCTCAGCCCCTTGTCTGTGAGCGTGCGAAAATTCACCCCCCCCGACCCCCCCTTACTAAGGGGGGGAGAAGAATTTACTTCTTCGGGTTCCTCTTTACCAAGGGAAGAATTCACTTCTTGTGGCCCCCCCTTACCAAGGGAAGAATTCACTTCTTGTGGCCCCCCCTTACCAAGGGGGGGGAAGGGGGGGTTTGTTGCTACTTGAAATTCCAAACTTCCCGATTGTCCGCGTCGGCGGTTGCGAATCACCCGGTAGATTTGGCCGCCGGTGGAGAAAGTGAAATCAACGCGCACATCAGTTTCGCCGATATGGATGATATCGTCTTCCGTATCGCTGCGACAACAGCCCCAAAGTGCCCAGGATATGGCTTCTAAGAGGGAGGATTTGCCAGCACCGTTAGGCCCGCAAATGCAAGCGGTGTGCAGGCCGCGAAAGTCTAAAGCAGCTTCGCGATAGCTGAGAAAATTTTTGAGTGTAAGTTGTATAGGAATCATTTAGGCCATCGCGCCATACAATCTATCTATAAATAACACTATTTGTACGCTGTTGCCTAGTTATTCAATCTAGATCCAGAACAATTGTCAGTGCTTCTGCAATTTCTTCCATAATTGTCTCGGACAGGGTTCCGAGTTGTCGGACAAATCTTTGTTGGGAGACGGAACGGACTTGAAAAGTATCGGCTGCTGAGAGTTTGGCTAAGCCATTTTCTGAGGTCGGTTCGAGCTGCACCATCCAATCAAGCGGGGAAAAAAGATCGTTCCATGCTGTAATTGGAACAATTACTTTGAGCCGCAACTTTCCCAATTCATCATCGCTGACAACCACAACAGGTCTAGTTTTGCCAATTTCATCTCCCACCGTTGGATCTAGTTTGACAAGCCAAATTTCGCCCTTACGCATTAGTTTCTACCCCTGCGCTCAGGTATTCTTCCTCTGAATCGAAATACGGTTCGCTGTCGGGCGACCACAAATCGTGCAGCGGCCCTCCTGGTTCATACAAAGGAACCGCTGCTTCTGCTGCGGCTCTGAGTCTGCGTTTTCTCTCAGCTTTGCGCTGGGCTTTTTCTTCTATTTCTTCGCGCATCATCCGCGAAGCTGTTTCGATGATTTCTAGGCGTTCTTCTGCTGTCAGATTTTTGAGTGCTGCTAAGATTTCTGTTTTGGTCACGGTTTTTTCGGGTGGTTGGTGAGAAAGTGCGATCGATCTCATATGTTGCACCATTTTCAAGAACAGGCTTTCCGGCCTGTTCCACAAAGAGTGAATTTGATTGTGGGATGGGCAGGAGAGCCCGTCCATAAAAAGCTTATTGAAAATGGTGCAAGATATAAGATCGATCGCACCATCATTATATCTTTCACAAAAATCCCTATCGGCGCTCTGTGCTTATGACGCAACCTACATTACCGCTCTGTGCTTATGGCGCACCCTACATTGATCGCATAGGCAGATTTTCCATCATCAAAAAGGGTTGACTGTATTCCTACAGCCAACCCCGCGCTTATTTATTTGTCATGCGTTTGCTCAAACAGCAACACTACCGGGCAATATTCGGGAACGTATAGCCGACACCGACCAACAATCCCACTTCAGCTCCGTCTACAAAACCAATATTCAGTCCGGCTGTGGCTGTAAAATTTCTCGACAGTGGCACATCTACACCTCCCGAAATCAGGAAGCCAAAAGTACCGTCATCACCGGTAGAAATTAGCACGCCAGCACCTGCATAAGGAGCAGCAGTAATCACAAAATCATCGCTGACTTCCACGGTCTCTTGAGATACAAAATCGTAGGTAACAGGAACTAGAAAAGCTAAGTTGTCGCGGAACAAAACAGTCGGTCTCACCGAGAAATTGTTCGTCAAACCGATTTTGCTAATAATCGCAAATGAACCGTCGCCTAAAGCTGAATCTCCGCCAAAACCTAGATTGCCGCCAATGCCGATGTAGCTGGGCCCAGAACGGGTTGCTCGGCCTGGTCGGATTTGAGTTCCTTGAGCTACTTTTTCAGTTGCTTCGGAGACAGTTGCAGGTTTTTGGGCAACTTTCGGTTGGTTTGTCAGAGCTGAGGCGGAAGTGCTGACAGGATTGCTCAACAATTCTTGTGCTGTTTGGACTTCTTTTTCTTCCTTTGTTGCTGTTACTTCAAGATTATTGCTCTGGGCAACAATTGAGGTAGGTCGATCGCTCTTTTTGACAGTCTCGACTGTTGACTGCACTTTGACACCATTATCAGCAATTTTAGCGGTTTCTTCCGACTTTTGAGTCTCAGCAGCAATGGATGTATTTTGCGCTGTTTCTGTCTCAGCAATTTCAGATGTTGCTGCTTCCGATTTTTCGGGTGCAGCAATAGATACTTGCAAGTTGGCGGCAGGTTCAGAGGCTGCTGGCTCTGCCGCTTCTGTTAGTTCGCTCCAACTGATTGAATCAATTTTTTTATTACTAGCCGTTGTTTCTGCGTCGGGTTTAACTGCTGAAGTTGCCGTCTGCTCAGAAGTTTGGTCAATATTTTGAGCTGCGATTGTTGCAGTTGTAGCGACATCGGGCAAGTTGCCAGTTTCAGCTTTCGCTGACATGGTACTGCAACAAACAGCTAAAGCTGCAAGATTTATTAACGCAAAAGTAGACTTGGAAAATAGACTATTCATAGCAACTCCTCAATGAAGGGTGTGTTAAAAGTGTAAGTGTTTGAGGGAGAACGTCGAGAGCTTTGGGAAAAAAAGACACAAATATGAGTTGTGTTGTTCCTAGATTGCCATTTTACCGTTGAATAGTCAACTCTCAAGCTGATTAGATTCAAGAACGGACGGTGGGTTTAGAGGCTAATTTTAATTTACAGATCGATCGGCAAAAAATCAATCCTAGGGATGATTTCATCCTTAATCCTGTTTAATTGAGGGGTCGATCGTTCGCCTCGCTTGCATCCTACAATACTTTACTTGGGGGCGCTGCACTCGCAGCCACGCCGGAAAAATCCGGTTTTTGAGGGCGCACCAGCTCTAAACCAAGAGACAACAAGCTTTTAAAACAGTTTGGGCAACCCCGCCGTCCCAAGCAAGTGCAGTTAATACAACGCGATCGGCTGCTGCAGGGTTCCTGACAAGTAATGTAGAATAATACCACCGATTCGAGAAAGATTTGTGGCTCGATCGTGTCAAAATTACTGAATATTATGAAAATTGTGTAAAATTTAGTGTTCTATTTGTAAAGTTTAGCCTTCGCTTTCGCTCAGGGTCTGACCATCTCACAACAGCACGCAACTAAACAAGTAAAAAAATACAAATTATCTCATCTCAACCTGACTTTATGAGCAAAGTTCTAGTGATATTAGGCGAATTGAGCGATCGCGACATCGATTGGATGCTCGCCAACGGCACCCGCACCCAAGTCCTCCCCGGCACAACCCTGATCGCCGAAGGAAAGCCCTTAGACGCCCTGTACATAGTTCTGGAGGGAACTTTGAGCGTTGCTGTATCATCTTTGGGCGACAAAGAAATTGGAAAAATTATTTCCGGGGAAGTGTTAGGCGAAATGTCTTTTGTAGACGGGAGGCTTCCTTCTGCTAGCGTCACGGCAATTGAAGAGTGCCTCATCCTGTCAATTCCCCGGCGACTGCTAACTGAAAAACTCGAGCAAGACGTGCTTTTTTCCCTGCGGTTTTATCGGGCGATTACCAAATTTCTGTCGTCGAGACTGCGGGGTACAGTCAAACGCTTCGGCGATGATAGTGATGGTTTAATATATGAAGATCCCGACGGCGAGGACGCCCTCCGGGGAAATGTCGAAAATCCCGATTTGGCGGCATCGAGATTTCAATGGCTGTTGGAGCGTTTGAAGGGGAGTTGAAGAAAGAAGGAAGTTCGGCAACGGATTCTGTAACGGATGTAACGGATTTCAGGAAGAAGGAAGAGGGAAGAAGGAAGAAGAGAAAAGAACACCTATTTCCAATTACAAATTCCCAATTCCTAATTAGAAAACATATTTTTCAGCGACGCGCCAATAGCGAGAAAAACGCTTCAAATCAATGTAACCATCGTAGCGGACAAAGGGTTCCGGTGGCAAAACTTCTACTGGGTGCGATCGCTTAATTTTCCCGCAAATATCCTGAAAGCGAGGACTGGGACTTTCGGTAGTTACCACTTGATTAGCGCCGGATTCGATCGCAAAAGCGATAACTTCCGCAGCCACATCGCCCCGCCGAATAACTACTGGCAACTCCAGCAAACATTCGTAAATAAACACCATTCGTTTGAGACTCAACTGCCATTCATCAATCAGCGCATCATCCCAAACCCAGATAGCCGGTGCCTGTGGGTGCGCTTGAAAAGCGGGGCCTTCAGGACTCAAACAGTCACCGTGCAGCCAAATAATCGGATTGTTCATAAATTAGTAATTGTTAACTTTTGACTGTTGACTGTTAACTGTTGATAACTACTGACTACTGACTAATGACTAGACCTCTTGCAAAAATAATTAGGACGGGCTCTGGGGCCCATCCCACAAGAAAAAATAACTCTTGTGGGATGGGCCCCAGAGCCCGTCCCATCAATTGAGGAAAAGGATTTTTGCAAGAGGTCTACTAATGACATTTTAATTTCTGCGAGTTTTTTTAGGGCGGTTCCAACTTTTAGAACCGCCGCTACGATCGACCTTTTCTCCATTAGGAAACAACTTCCCTTCCAAATATTCGTAAGTTCCCTCAAAATCGCATTGCCCATACAGAGGACAATCGCGACAATAAACCGCCTTAGTGTAACGCTCCAAATTTTCCCGATTAAAAAAATAAGGTTTGTGACTAAAAGTGCTGGCTACCCACTGCCAAGAAAGATTATTGCTCGCCGGATCTCCATCTAGCAAGTGTTGCAAAAACCAGCGAGCTCCGGCTTGCCAGCGCACGCGGCGCCAGTGTACGAGATAAGCGGCAGTCCACATCCGCTGGTGATTGTGCAAATAACCAGTTTCTCGCAACTCGCGACTGAAACTGTCGATGCAAACCAAACCAGTCGTGCCCTCGACGACATCCTGGGGCAGAGTTTCGCTGTAAGATGAGGCAGTGTAACCAGTTTTGTAGGGTTCCCGGTCTTCCCAAATCCCGTTGCCCAATTCGGCGTAGAGTCGCTGCCAATAATCCCGCCAACCCAACTCGTTGACAAGTTTCACAGCTTCTTCTGGATGCCGCACCTTCTCCAGCACGGCATCCCGGACTTCGGCAAGACTCAAAACTCCGTAGCGCAAATAGGGCGACAAGCGCGTTACCGCACCGTTGAGGAAATTGCGGGTTGAGGCGTATTTGCCGGGGTCAATTTGTTGCAGGGCTGTCTCGGCTGCTTTGCGCCCGCCTGGGGTTGGGGGTACGCTGCTGTCCCGCCGGGCGGCTTCGGGGAACTGTTGGCGCACGTAGGCAATTAATTCGTCGCGGCTGGCAAATTCCCGCTTCATGTCCTGACTCATTCTTTTCTCAAGCACCTGCTATTTTTTCTTAATGTTAAAGCTATTCGATCGGGCCCGCGGCTAGATGCCCTAAATTGCCCTTCACTCCTGGTAACTCACATCTTGCACCCTTGTCAGCAACAGGCTTTTCGGCCTGTTCCACAAAAGATAAATTTTCTTGTGGAACAGGCCGGAAAGCCTGTTCATAAAGGCTAATTGAGAATGGTGCAATATCTCAGTGGTAACGTACATTTTGCCCCCGCCGCAATTGATTGTGGGTTCGCTGCCAAAATTAGCATCAAACTCAGTACACTCAGGGATAGATATCATAGCAAAATCTCATGGAAACTTTTCCGGCGCACGCTCAAGCGATCGCCAGCTTAGCTAACGGACAGCAGCAAGGTACAAAACAACTGGAAAACAGCGAAGTTCAAGAGTTCGATCGAGCCATGATGCGCCGCTGCATAGAATTGGCTCGCCGTGCTCTGGGCAAAACCGCACCCAACCCCCTTGTCGGTTCTGTAATTGTCCGAGACGGCAAGATTGTCGGCGAAGGGTTTCATCCCGGTGCCGGTCAACCTCACGCCGAAGTTTTTGCGCTCCAGGAAGCGGGGGAACTTGCCGAAGGAGCGACTGTCTACGTGAACCTGGAACCCTGCAACCACTACGGCCGGACTCCTCCCTGTTCCGAAGCTTTAGTTAAGGCCAAGGTGGCAAAAGTAGTGGCTGGCATGGTCGATCCGAATCCTTTGGTAGCTGGCACTGGGCTAGCCCGGTTGCGAGAGGCTGGCATTGAAGTGGTGGCGGGAGTGGAAGGGGAAGCTTGCCAAAAACTCAACGAGGCTTTTGTGCACCGGATTTTGCACCGCCGGCCTTTGGGAATTTTGAAATATGCGATGACTTTGGACGGTAAAATTGCTACCAGTAGCGGCCACAGCGCTTGGGTGACAGGCGAGGAGGCTCGGAGCGAGGTTCACCGGGTGCGCGTCGGCTGCGATGCTGTGATTGTTGGGGGAAATACGGTGCGTCTGGACAATCCCCTACTGACGAGTCACCAGCCTGATAGGAATAATCCCCTGCGGGTGGTGATGAGCCGCACTCTGGATTTGCCGAAGTCGGCTTGGTTGTGGGAAACCTCTGTGGCGGCTACTTTGGTGCTGACTGAGCCTGGGGTTAACCCGGAATTTCAGGAATTTTTGATCGCCAAAGGGGTGGAAGTTGTGGAGCTCTCCCCTCTGACACCGACTAATGTTATGGCTTATTTGTACGATCGATCTTTTCTTTCTGTACTCTGGGAGTGCGGTGGCACTTTGGCCGCGAGGGCAATTGCTGAGGGTGCAGTTCAAAAAATTATGGCTTTTATTGCTCCTAAAATTGTCGGTGGCCAAGGAGCTCCAACTCCGGTGGGAGATTTGGGCTTTTCGGCAATGACTGAGGCTTTAACTTTAGAGCGGGTTTCTTGGCGCACAGTGGGTACAGATTGTGTGGTTGAAGGCTATTTAAAAATTAAAGATTGAAAGTTAAAAGCGAGTCTTTTGAGTTTTTGATTTTTAACTTTTAACTACCAGCCGGGAAGTCCCTCGGTATATTCAGATGGGACGCATCTGAGCGCTACGCCCCGTACCCCGAATGAATTACGCCCGCGTGATGAAAGGCTCGTCGGGTGTAGGTACGGAAACCGACAATTAGACATTGCGAGTACCTTTAACTTCGATGTACTTTCTCTAACTATTAAATCGAAAAAATGGTACATTAAGGTAGGTCGAAAAAAGAAATTTCCCATGCAACTAACATACAAATACCGCCTCAAACCCACAAAAGCCCAATTGGCAACAATTGTGGCTCATCTAGAACTATGTCGTCGGCAGTACAACTACCGACTTGGCGAAAGATTTAGGTGGTGGTCAGCCACGAGAACGCCCGTCAACGCCTGTCCCTTGATTGTTTCGATAGTCCCTGTTGAAGAGATTTATCAAAACATTCCTTTGACGAGAGTGCAGACTAGGGATGGTAGAAAAAAGGATGAATCGGGTAATCCTTTGACTAAGAAAGGCGACGTTTTCTCGAACATTGAAGGCGGATATGTACAGTGGCAGACGATACAACTGGCTGACATCAAAAACACTAAAAAGTTATTCCCTGATTATAAAGTGTTGGATTCACAGGTCTTGCAAGATGTCGTCAACAGAGTGGAAACTTCCTTCTCAAATTTCACCACACCCGATAAAAATGGCAATCGTAGGGGTCAACCCAAGTTTAAGGGGCTTCACTACTATAAATCCTTCACTTATCCTCAATTAGACAACTTAGATATTGTCAAGGATGAGCAAAATAGGATTTGCATTCGCCTCGCAAAGATAGGTCAAGTACCTATGGTTTTTCATCGTCCAATACCAACGGGCTTCAAGGTTAAGATGGGGAGCGTTATTAGAGAACCGGATGGGTGGTATATTTCCCTGACGCTAGAAGATAAGACGGTTCCTGTAACGGTTGCAGAAATTCAACCGACTGATGAAAACACTGTTGGTATAGATTTAGGAATAACTAATTACGTTTATCTTTCTAATGGCGAAAGAGTTGATAATCCTAGATTTTTGAGGAAGTCTGCCCAGAAGCTGGCAAGACTTCAAAGGAAGCTAGCTAACCGAGTTAAGGGTTCTAAGCCTTGGAAAGTTATCAAGGACAGAATTTCTAGACTTCATCAGTTCGTAGCCAGAGCTAGATTAGATTTTCAATTTAAAACGGCACATGATCTATTCGGGAAATGTGAAGTTTTAGTTGTTGAAGATTTGAGCGTCAAAAATCTGACTAGACGCGCCAAACCTACAACAGATACTGAGAGTGGTAATTTGGTTTATTTGCCCAACGGTCAATCAGCTAAAAGTGGCTTGAATAAATCCATGCTTGATGCTGCTCATGGGCAGTTCGCCAGCGTCCTAAAATATGTCGCCGGGAAATTGGGTAAAAGCGTTTTGTTTGTTGATCCGAAGGGAACTTCTCAACATTGCTGGAACTGCCTAAATAAAGTTCCGAAAGAATTATCGGATCGGTGGCATTCCTGTCAATGTGGGGAATCATTGGATCGAGATGAAAACTCAGCTAAACTTATTAGAAAGATTGGTCTGAGTTACGAAAGTGGCGGGGGAACTCCGTCACTCAAAAAAGCCTTTGCAAAAAAGGAAAAAGAAGCCTGCAGTCTAACTGTACTCAGTTGACCGTCAGGTTAGTTCACCTCCTTTTATGGTTGAAATTCTGATTTGGAGTTTGATGGTTGGCAGTCTCGGCTTGGAGGCTGCGGTTGTGGGTATTTTGGTGAGCCACGAGCAATGGGATGCGGGGCAAAAATGCGATGAGGAGGAGGAAGTTTTGACTCGGTACGAATCTCAAGATGGTAATTTTAATGCGCCTGAAAATGCGCGATCCAAGGGCAATCCCAAATCCGATCCCAATTCTGTTGATTTGACGGTTTGGGAGTACAAGATTGTGCGGGCTAGCAACGATTTGTTCCGCAATCCTGCGATTTTTCACAAGCTATGCGGTGAAGAGGCGGAAGTTGGCTGGATTTTGCTCGAAAAGCTAGACGACAGGCGGGTGCGGTTCAAACGTTCGATCGCGCTGCGGGACGCCCCGATGCCTAATTTACCAACGTTTGACCCTTACCGCACTCATTACGGCCCAATCTCGACTGCGATGAATTGGGCTGTGGCGATCGTGTTTCTGAGTGCGATCGTGCTTCCTGCTGTTTTGGGCTATGCTTTGGTGTCTACCACTCTCACCAGAAGTCGCTCTAATTGGCCTCCGGCACCTGTTCAATCTTTGCCTTCTCCCAGCGAGCCAGCAACTAATAAGTGAAACCTTGGCAAATTGTCGATCGCCCTTTTTGCAGCCTGTTTTATAGCAAGTCTAAATCATTTGTCAACTAGATGTTTTTTACGAACCGCGAAGGCGCAAATACCGCGAAGAAATAGAGGAGAAGTGATATCGTTTCCGGTTGCATCGGAATGATTTAACCGCAGAGGGCGCTCCAGAACGCAGAGGGGGAGAATACAGAGATGAATACAGGACGATGCTACCGGATTTGATATGAGGAGAAGTCTGGGTTGGTTTGACTGATTTAGGCTTGCTATATACGTTATTTTGATTTTAAATTTGGGGCGGTATTGCTGAGGGAGCGGCTAGCAATCTCAAGTCATAATTTGTATCGCCTTGAAATTGAGAAACGCGGACGAAATAAGTCCCCGCAGGCAAAGCCCCATTACTGACAATTGTTTCTGAAGACGTGCCTAAATTGTTAGACGAAGCAATAATATCGTCTAATCCAACGGCGCCGTTGCCGTTCAGATCCTGAATTAATTCAACATCAACATCTGCACTCAAACCGTCAACAGTTACACTGAAAAGGCTGGGAGTATTGAGGATGAAACTGTAAATGTCGGCTGGTTCAGCATCTCCCACAAAATCGCTCGCCGTTTGAATTTCTGTGAGAATGCCCAAGCTTTTTGCTGCGTTCAAATTGTCGGCGGGATCGGGGAGAGTGCTCAACAATCCTTCTTGTTGACCGAATTGAATGTAATGGTCGATCGCACTTTGAACTGCGCCGCTTTGGACTGCTGCTGCTACCAGCGGATATTTTTCTAGATAAAAGCTGGGATCGAAGAAAATGCTGGCTTTGCGGTTTTCTAATTGACCGGCTTTGAAGTAGTGTTCAAATGGGGTAAATTGATTGGTTTGGACTGCAGTCAGCACGTCTGGGTTGCTTGTTAGATAAAAATTAACATCGAAGAATGGGTTGGGGTTGCGTAGTTCAAATTGACCGAATCTGATAAAGTGATCGGCCCCTGAAAAGCCATTGAGTTTGGCTGATACCGCTACATCTGTATTGGTGTCTAAATAATAGCTGGCGTCGAACAGGGCATTCGGGTCGCGATTTTCAAATTTGCCAATTTTTCGGTAGTGATCGAAGGGACTCGATACCGTGCCTCTGGCAACTGCTACGGCGACATCTGGGTTGTTTTCGAGATAAAATTTGCTGTCGAACAGTGTTCTGAGGGTTAGCATTATTAAAAAAATCTCTCTGGACTTTAGTCTGGAAATTGCACGATCGAGAATCCAGTTTACATCAAAGTTTTGTTTTGTGAGGATGTCTTAATTATGGCTAAATCTGCACTGATGGCAATGCTGCGCCGCGCTGCAAGCATTGCCCAGAAATCAAGGGAAACGGGCATTCCGGCTGATGAACTGCTGGGGATGCTGACAGATCGCATTCCTAATTCTGCCATATCTCGGCGCCGCTTGCTGCACGGGGGTTTAGCTGCTGCGGGGGCTGCCGCTGCTGCGACTTTTACCAGGGAGGGAGAGGGAGCTTTTGCTCAACAGGGTGGACGATCGCCGATTTTGGTTGTGGGTGCGGGAATTGCTGGTTTGACGGCGGCTTATCGCTTGCGCCAAGCGGGTGTGCGTGCCGATATAATCGAGGCAACGAACCGCGTGGGGGGGCGGATACGCACTATTCCCAAGGTGGCTGGAACGCTGATTCCGGCGGATTTGGGGGGAGAATTTATTGACACCGGCCACACTAATTTAATCTCGCTGGCGACGGAATTGGGTTTGCGGGCGATCGACTTAGCCCAAGTGCAGAGTGGATTGGTGAAGGATACTTTTTTCTTTCAAGGACGGCGCTTTTCTCTTGAGCAATTAATCGCGGAATTTGCGCCACTAGCGAGTAAAATTACTGCTGATTTGCAGGCGGTTGGCGATGAAATTAGCTATCTTGATTTTACAGAAGCAGCGGAAAGATTGGACAATCTTTCGATCGCTGAATATGTAGACCAAGCCGAGATTAGCACGATTGTCCGGCAGTTACTCCGCATTGCTTACACGACGGAATACGGTCGAGATACCGAGGAGCAGTCGGCGTTAAATCTGCTGTTTTTAATCAGTTCTGAAGCGGGCAGTTTTGAATTGTACGGCGACAGCGATGAGCGCTATCAAATTGACGGCGGCAACAGTCAAATTATCAACCGTTTGGCGGGTCAATTGTCTGGTTCGATCGAGGCGGGGACGGTTTTGGAAGCGATTACTCTTTTGCCGGATGGCCGCTATCGCGTAAATTTGCGATCGGGACTAAGCGCGTTCGATCGCACTTACGAGCGAGTTTTGTTAACTTTACCGTTCAGCACTCTGCGAGACGTTAAAATTAACGTACCTTTGCCCCAACCAAAGCGCAGGGCGATCGAGCAATTGGGTTACGGTACTAATTCTAAGTTAATTACTGGCTACCGCAGCCGCATTTGGCGGGAACCTTATCAATCGACGGCTTCTGTTTATAGCGATTTAGGATTCCAGAATACCTGGGAAGCTACGCCTTTCGCTCCTACTCCTAACGGTTTAGTTACTAATTTTACAGGAGGAAAGCAGGGTTTGTCGATCGGTGCCGGCACTCCAGAAGACCAAGCACAAAGATTTTTGAACCAATTTGAAAGAGTTTTTCCCGGAGTGAGAAATTTGCGATCGGGCAAAGCTGTGCGAGCATATTGGCCGGGAGAACGCTTTTCTAAAGGTTCTTATTCCTGCTATTTAGTAGGACAGTGGACGCAAATGTACGGCGTTGAAGGCGAACGAGTTGGGAACTTATATTTTGCCGGGGAACACACTTCGCTGGAAAATCAAGGTTACATGGAAGGCGGTTGCGAAACTGGACAAAGGGCGGCTGTTGAAATCTTGCAAGATTTAGGTTTAATAGCTGCTGCTGATGCTGTGAATACTCGAACTGCGAGCAGTTTGAACAATCGCCGTCCCAGCCGGAAAATTCCCGGAGCGCGGAATCTTAGGAATAGAAAGCCGAGTATTAGATAATCTCGTCAGGTGTACATCTAATTCTTGTGGGCCGTTGCTCCTAGCCCGTGCATCTAATTCTTGTGGGGAGTAGGGGTTGGGCTTCTAGCCCGCCCAAAAAATTAAATTAGTCATGAGATCCACCATACATAGAGATATGCAAACGTAAAAAATATATGAATTATCATGTACAAGTTATTGCCAAAAAACATGATTATTTTACCTTTCACAGTAGCTTTATCGAGTTTTCTAATCTCGCCGATATCTGCTATTCCTTTGCTGGCAGACGCTACAAATACAATGGCTCAAAAATCACCAGTTGATGAGCCATTTTGCTACATGAAAACTCCCGAAGGCAAAACAGTAGACTTGGGCAAATTGTGCGAGAAACAGCCAGCATCTGGAACTTCCCAAACTTGCATTACCGGTTCCAACATTGCTGCAAAAGTTTCAATTGCGGCGGCTAATTATGACGGTAACTTTTTCAGCGGTCAAGTGCTTAATCGAGGCTGCAAAACAATCAAGAATGTCAAAGTCAATTATGAAGTTTTGGACGAGTCAGGCAATTTAATTGACAACGGATTTATCTACTCTCAACCAGTTACTCTTGCACCCGGACAGTCAGCCGCTTTTCGGGGTGAAGTTGTCGAGGGGGCTCAGGTACTAGCGACTCATGCAGACGGGCAAGAATGATTGTTGATAAATGGCGACCCACTTCCAGAAACCCGATCGAGGTTATAGTAAGGTGCGTCGCTTTGAGATTGTCGCTGTTTTTGAAGATTGTAGATGGCGACGCACCCTACAGCAACTATTCCATGAGTTTTGAGAATTAGTATTATTTACCGATCGCTGTTATCATATTCTGGCTCAGATATCTCTATGACTTACGCAGAGATCCCCTCGCATCCCCCTTCAAAAGGGGAACTTGCAATAATAATCTTGTCCCCCCCTTATTAAGGGGGGTTAGGGGGGATCGAAGTTTGAATATTCTTGCAGAGAACCCCAAAAACAGAATTTGCGAGGGCAAAATATCTTGAAAACTCGATCGACATACTGGCAAATCTTACCCTACCTCCGTCCCCAAAAACAAACCATCGGTAAAGCATTAGCTTGTACCGTAGTATTTACCATATTTTGGCCGATTATAGCGTGGCTAGTTGGCGAAACTGCCAAATTTATAGGTAAAGGAGATTTACAAGGGTTCGCTCAAATTGCGGCACTCAGCGCCATTATATTTCTAATTCGCGGTACAGCCCAGTACGGTCAAGATACGCTGATGGCAAAAGCTGCTTTGACTATTGCTTTGGAAATCCGCAAAAAAGTTTACTCCCACCTGCAAAAACTCAATCTCGGCTACTTTGAAACAGCCAAAACCGGAGACTTATCCTACCGCCTCACCGAAGATATTGACCGCATTGGCGAAGTAGTAAATAAATTTTTTCATCAGTTTATCCCTTGTGTTTTGCAGCTAATTGCGGTTCTGGGATATATGATTTATCTCAACTGGCAATTAACTCTAGGTGCATTAATTATTGCACCGCTGATGGCTATTTTAATTGGCTGGTTTGGTGAAAGACTGCTAAGTTACTCGCGCCAAAGTCAAAATCGCATCTCTGATTTATCTGCTTTGCTGACAGAAGTATTCAGCGGCATTCGTTTAATCAAAGCATTTGTGGCTGAAGACTACGAAATTGCCCGCTTTGCAGAAGAAGCAGAACAAAACCGCCGCGCTAAGTATTTGTCCGAAAGAATAAAAGCACTTCAGTTCGTTGTAGTTGGCTTTCTGGAAGCGATGAGCGTAATTTTGCTCTTTTTCCTGGGAGGTTGGCAAATTTCTCAAGGAAATCTCACAGGTACTCAATTTATTAGTTATATCGCAGGGGTGGCACTTTTAATTGACCCCATTGCTATCACAACTGCTAATTACGGGGATTTTAAGCAGGGAGAAGCTTCTAGCGATCGCATTTTTGAATTATTAGCAATTGAACCCGCTGTAGTCGAAAAATCGGGTGCAATTGAACTTCCCCACGTTACCGGAAAAGTCGAATACCGCAACATTAATTTTGCCTATAACTCAGAGACACCCATTTTACAAAGTATGAGTTTGCTGGTACTTCCCGGAGAAATGATTGCCCTCGTGGGCGCATCCGGTGCGGGTAAAACTACTTTAGTAAACTTGTTACCCAGATTTTACGATCCGCAAGCGGGACAGATTTTAATTGACGGTATTGATATTCAAGATGTCACCTTAAATACTCTGCGGAGGCAAATCGGAATTGTACCGCAAGAAACGATTTTATTTTCGGGTACAATTGCTCAAAATATCGCTTTCGGTCAATCTTATTATGAACTGAAAGATGTGCAAAAAGCTGCGGAGATTGCTAACGCTCATCAATTTATTAATGAGTTTCCCGATGGCTATCAAACTTGGGTAGGAGAAAGGGGTGTAAATTTATCTGGCGGGCAAAAACAAAGAATTGCGATCGCCCGTGCAGTTTTGCTCGATCCCAGAATTTTGATTTTGGATGAAGCGACATCGGCGCTGGATTCGGAATCCGAAGGTTTAGTGCAGGAAGCGCTGGAAAGATTGATGCGCGATCGCACGGTGTTTATTATCGCGCACCGCTTGGCTACTGTGCGGAGAGCCGATCGTATTTTAGTGTTGGAAAAAGGCAGAATTGTCGAATCTGGGACGCACGAGGAGTTGCTGGAAAAGGGATCTCGCTATGCTGGCTACTACGCTCAACAGTTTAGTCAGTAGGCTACTTTAGAAACCGGGTTTTTGGCCGTTTCTGCTGGCCTCAACCAAGTATTATCTAAAAAACCCGGTTTCTGACTACTCGTGGGTAAGTGATGTTCAGGATAACTCTAGTAATAATGTCATTCTTAAGCCTCTCTAGTCTCCAAAGGAAGCTGATTCCTGACTAGCATAAAGTCATCCGCGAACATATTTAAACTATCAAAAAAAGTTTGCCAAGTATTTTCTTTGGAGATTAGGACAATAACATCTCCTATTTTTTTGACATACACTTCATTTCCTGCCAAATGAAATTCTTTAGGTAATATGACTGTCTGATAGTCATCAGCGATCGATAATTTAGCCGTATTCATTGTTTTGCCTCCAGAGTGATTTAACTTATATTTTAAATTGACTCTCCGCTTGCTCCAACTATATTCTAGCAGAGAAGAGTAGATATAGATTCGGTTCAGGTTTTTTCTATTTGACTGTCGCATGAATGCGATGATGTAGATGCAGATTAAGGGTAAACCCGCAGTCCGGCAAGGGTTGAAACCCCTGCCTCAAAGCGAAAGTCCTCTAAAGAGGACTAATTAATTCTTTAGTCCTCTTTAGAGGACTTTCGCTATTAGACAGGGAATTCATTCCCTGTCGGACTTAGTGGAGTGACAGCCTTTGCGACGATTAATTTTCAACAGCCCCTAAAGCTTTGAGCGTGGCTTTTTCAACTTCCGTTAAACCCGTAACTCCTGCAATATTCATGTTTTCATAAGGTCTGTCACTTTTCAATATTTTGAGGCACTCACCAGTCTCAATATCCCAAAGTCTAATTGTGCCATCCCGACAGCAAGCAGCAATAATTTTTTCATTTGAACTGAAGGCAACAGAGTTAATTCTACTGGTATGACATTGCAAAATTTTTAGACATTCACCTGTACGAATATCCCATATTCTTACCGTTCCATCTACACTTCCACTAGCAACTATTTCACCAGAATAACTAAAGGCAACTGAACGTATCCAATCAGTATGCCCCTGTAAGATTTGGAGGCATTCACCACTGCGAACATCCCATAATCTTACTGTTCGATCGACACTTCCACTGGCAAGTATTTCACCGTTCTGGCTAAAGGCGATCGCGCGTGACCAACCCGTATGCCCCTGTAAGATGTGGAGGCCTTCACCAGTATGGATATCCCACAGCCTCACCGTTCCGTCAAAACCTGCACTGGCAAATATCTCACCCAAAGGACTGAAAGCAGCCGAGTATACAGAATTGTTATGCCCGTGCAACGTTTTGAGACATTCGCCAGTACCGATATGCCACAACCTCACCGTTTGTTTGTAACCTGCACTCGCAAGTATTTCACCATTTGGACTGAAGGCGATCGATCGTGTTTCATTGTCAACTTCTGGCAAAGTATGAAGGCATTCACCGCTGCGAATATCCCATACCCTCAATGTTTCGTCATAACTGTTGCTAGCAAGTAGCTTACCATTTGGACTGAAAGCAACCAAGTCTACCCGATCGAGATGTCCGTGCAAGATTTGGAGGCATTCACCACTGCTGACATCCCACAGCTTGACTGTTTTTTCATCATCGCTGCTGGCCAGCATTTCACCGTTGGGGCTGAAGGCGATCGACCTTACTTGATTGCTATGCCCTTGCAGCGTATTCAAGCATTCACCGCTGTTAATAGCCCACAGCCTCAGCGTTTTATCGTAACTGCCGCTAACAAGTATTTCACTGTTTGGACTGAAGGCGACTGACCCTACTCGATCGTTATGCCCTTGCAAAGTATTCAAGCATTCACCGCTGTTGATATCCCACAGTTTTGCTGTGCAATCCTGACTTCCACTTGCGAGTATTTCGTCCGAAGGACTGAAGGCTATTGACCGTACATGACCGAAATGTCCCTCCAAAGTTTTGAGACATTCACCGCTGCCGATATTCCACAGCTTCACTGTTTCGTCGCCGCTGCCGCTAGCAAGTATTTCACCAATAGAATTGAAAGCAACTGAAAACACGTTTTTAGTATGACCGTGCAAAATTTGCAGGCATTCACCAGTGTGAATATTCCACAACCTTACTGTTGTGTCGCTGCTGCCACTGGCAAGCATCTCACCAGCAGGATGGAAAGCCACTGAAAACACACTTTCAGTATGACCTTGCAAAATTTGCAGGCATTTACGCGTGCGGATATCCCATAACCTTATCGTGCGATCGAAACTCCCACTAGCGAGTATATTTCCATCAGGATTGAAGGTGACAAACATTACTGATTCGGTATGTCCCTGCAACACTTTTAAACATTCACCACTCTTGACATCCCATAACTTGATTGTTTTGTCATAACTCCCGCTAGCAAGTATCTCACCGTCAGGACTGAAGGTCACTGACTCCACCACGTTGGTATGTCCTTTACAGGTCAATATTTCTCTGCCACTGCTAGCTTCCCACAAGCGAACTACGCCATCGCTATCACCTGTAGCTAACAGTTTGCCATCAGGACTAAATATTACTGACCGAACACTGCTGAAGATTTTAGTAAAATCAGAATTAGCTAAATTTGCTTCAGCAAAATTGACGTGGCGCAGACTAGCATTTGTAAAATCAGCACCTAAAATAACTGCACGAGAAAGGTCTTTTGCTTCTAACGCAGTTCGATCGATTTTCACCAACAGCGTCGCCGCATTCCCTCCCACATAACCTACCTCACTTTCAGTTTTTCCCCGCGTTGCTTCCAGAATTTCCAATAATTCCTCCGTAGCTGCCCCTACATCGAGGCAGGGCCGGCACGAGGGTACAGCCCCTACCATTGGTAACAACAAATCCATCACAGCTTTAGTCAGCCGCGCTTGTCCGAAACTCTGAAGAAGTTGCCCTAAATCTTCAGCAACAAATCCTTTTAAAGGCGCGATGAGTTCATTCTTATTTCTCTTCTCTGCTTGAAGCCGACAGTAATTAGACCAAGTGTACGATCGAGGTTCTGCATCAGGGTTGACACAAGACTGTTCCGGCGCAACTAATTCGGTAAAATCTGCCGCCAAAACTCCCAATTCTGCTGCAAATTTATAAGCGACAAAAAACTCTAATAACGAACGGTGCGCCGGAGTATAATCGCCATCTGCATTGCGAATCAGCATCGTTTGACCCATCATGTCGTAGTGCCAGTGGTCTAAGTCTTTTTCCTCTTGCACCACGGAACCAAACAAGCTGCGAATGCGATCGGGAAAACCGCGATAATTGAGACTCATTTGGTTGGTAGACAGCATTTCCCAAGACAGTTCGCACAAAAAGTAAAGCTTATCTGCTACAGACGTAAAAGTACGTTCTGCTTTGATATCTCTCTCTATCTTCCGCCGCACCGCATACAGATAAATCCGCGACATATCTACTGGTTTTCCAGCTTCAATATCGGGCAATGCTTCCAAAATTAACTCGGTCATCACCGGGCGACGCGCTAAATCCAATAGTTGCGGGTTTCCCATCACTTTTTTTACAGTCGCCGCTTCTGTTTGAAATGACAACGCTTGCCCAATTTGTTCGTCGTTAAATTTCTCTAATTCTAAGACTTCAAATTGGGGAGTTTCGCCTGTTAAAATGGTTGTTGATGCTTGCAGTTCTGCATTGAACAATGCCCGTCCTTCCTTGCCTTCAGGAAAGTGTTCGGTACGGCAAGTCAGGATAACTTTTGCGCCGGGAACGACGGCTTTTGCTAGTTCCCAGAAGTTGTTGATGGTTTCTTGCCGATCGCACTTAGCGGCCATTTCATCAAAACCGTCGAAAATTAACAGAAACTTGCCCATGCGATTCAGTTGTTCAAAGGCCGAATAACCCGCCAGAGGTATCTCGTGCTTGCGAAAGAAAAACTCGGAAAACAGCGACTCGACGCTAACTGCTTTCGCGTAATCTCGCAAAGGAATTACTAACGGCAAACGCGGACGTTCCAAGCCGCGCTTTTGAGCTTCTTTGTAGCGTTGCAGCGCCATCCAAGCATAGTGCATCGCAAACCAAGTTTTGCCGGTTCCAAATTCTCCTAAAACTGAAATATGTTCTTTTACTGGGTCATTCAACCACAGGTCAATATAACCTTCGATCCAGCCATCTCGCCCGTCATAATGACTCACGCCTATCTTGCGGTGAGTATCGGGGTCAATTTCTTCTTTCGTACAAGCTAGCGGCACATATTTGGTATCAATTTCTCGGCTAGTAATTTCTGTTTCTAGCCAATCCAGATAAGCGGTAAAATCGGCATCTTGGTCGAGTAATTCATCAAACGTATAGCAAGCTAAATTACGATTTTCGTCTTTCTCTACCTCATCCCGCGCGGCGCGACTGATGCGGCGGGCGGTGACTAACCATCCTTCATCGGTGCGCTGTTTTTCCACCGACTCGCGCAAGGCTGAGATGTCTCTGAGTCCGGCTTCTCCGGCAATTCCGCGCACTAAAATGCGATCGTACCGATTGCGTCTGACAGGAACATTGATAATCCATTCAAAATAGTTATCTTCCGAGATTTGATATGGCTCAAACTTATAACTTAATGTTTCAAACCAACCGCGAACTTGTTGCGATAAAATAAAAACTTGAGATTTTTGAATATTGGTTGATGCTGCTGCGGGCAGTGCCGGATAATCTTCGGCTTCTAACCGCGCAAATTCGGTGCGAATTCCTTCGATAGTGGGGAGGCGATCGATGCGATCCATTACCATAGATAGGCGTTTTTGCAAAGAGGCGATCGAATTTCCCATCATCACATCTCCCAGCGTCCGCGTCCGCTTTGCTACTTCCATAAACACGGCGGCAAATGCCATGAATTCCCGTCTGGGGTCAATGCCTAAATCTCGAATTTCTTTGCCTAAAGCACTCTCATTCAGATATTCATCGCCTGCTTTAATTAAAATGGCTGGGCTATCGGACTCGAAGGCTTTGCGAAATGCTGATTCAATCTCTTTTTGGCGAAACAGTTCTAAAATCTGCTTGGGTTTGCCAGCGCCGTATTCTACTAAAGTATAAACATAAACTCCGCTAAAATCTGCGGGCGGAGCATCCGGGTCGAGGTTAAATCTTTTTAAGATTTTGATGACAGTTTCGTTGCGCTGAAACTTGTCTTTGATAGTGCCGAAGGGAATTGTCGTCAGGATACTGATAACTAAGTCGAGACTAATTAGCATGATTTAGGCTTTCCTGTTTTTCCGTGGAAGTAATGCTCAAATCTAGAATCGGTAGGCTGTGTCCCTGAAATGCGTTGCGGGCGATCGCAAACTGCTCTATTTTTATTATGGTAACAGGATTTACGCGCTCCGACCAAAGAAACCGGGTTTTTACCGAATCTGCTGGTTGGAGCGCGTCTTTTCGTTAAAAACCCGGTTTCTGACCCACCGTTGGTAACTTATATCCAGTTAATTAACTTAGCACTTTTTAGGAAAATTGACAACTATAAAACACAGAAAATACCGACACATATTGTAGTACAAACAGCTAGGATATTAGTTGTCATCTCTGAGTTGGCAAAGTTAAAATATAGATAACTAACAAATAAAAATTGCTATCTATGAAAATACAATCTTCTGTCTTAGTCCACCTGGGATTTGGCAAATATGTACGCTCCGATCGAGTAACAGCAGTAATACCAATTGAAGAAGAACGGGGGCCCGGTCGGCGCACTTTCGTACACGTAGACGGCGAAGCAGACCCGATCGTTGCTTCGCGCGCGGAAGATACAATCGTTCGCGATTTGGTGCAGGAACCGCGCGAAATAACTCAAGCTCGGCAGCAACAAGAAATCCTGCAAGATTTGCTTGCCGATTTGAGCAATGTTAACGTCACCGTGCGACGCATCAGCCGCGATGAAGGCGGACTCGATCTCGAACGTTTGGAGCGCCGCATTCGCCAAATTTTAGACGCCTAAAAACAAAAGACCGCCCGGGCGGTCTTTCTTTTTGTTTGTTTCGCTAAAATTTTTAAGTTGAGGGCTTCAATGTAACTTCGATGTCCGCTAAACCAGTGAGTTTTTCCACCACTGGTGCTTCTTCAACTCGCGGTACAAAAATAGTTAAACCTCCCGGAACGCACTCAATAGAAACCGGAGTCATGCCGATAATTTCCCCGTCTAAAACCACTTTTTGAGGCGGATCGGTAGTAATTTTTATTTTTTTTGCCCGCAAATAACCGATGTCATCGCGATCGGTAGGATTGCCGCTCAAAGCGGTTTGCAATAGGTGATAAGAAGCTGCGATCGCCCCAGCTTTATTCTCCGGCGCAACCAGCGTCACGTCCAGCAAGCCGTCATCAAAAACAATCCCCGCCGGGCCTTGAGCTAAAATGGAAGTAGGCGGCGCTGCATTTGCTACTGTTACGGCCACAGCAGTAAGGTGGATAATTTTATCGTCGGTTTCTATTTCCGCTTCAAATCTTTCTAAATTGTTTAACTGTTTAATTCCTGACAAAATGTAAGCCAGCATTCCCCAGCGATTCTTCATTTCGCGATCGGCTAGTTCGACAGTTTCTGCCTCAAAACCCACTCCAGCTAACAAAACCATCGGCATTTTACCGTTGCAAATCCCGGCATCCACTACCCGCGTCAACCCTCCCAAAATAGTGGCGCAGGCGGTTTCAATTGTATTCGGAATATCTAAAGCATTCGCAAAAGCATTAGCCGTTCCCCGCGAAATAATTCCTAAAGGAATATTTGTGCTCACAATCGCCCCAGCAACTGCTGATAATGTGCCGTCGCCCCCGGAAGCAATAATTTCTTCAACTCCCCTAGCAACTGCTTCGCGGGCGATTTGATCTGCGTCTAATTCTGGGGTTGTCAGACGAATGTCTAAGTCAATAAAAGGCTCTAAAAGTTCCTGAATTCTAGCTAAGTCTTGGTCGGGGTCGCTGTTACCGGCGACTGGATTGAAAATTAGGCAAGCTGAACGTTTCATAGTTGGTAATAGGTAATACGTAACGTTTATATCGAAGTTTCGCTCCCCCTAAATCCCCCTTAATCAGGGGAGTAGGAGTTGACTTTGAGTGTTCTTGTCCACCCCCTACTCCCCCTGATTAAGGGGGGTGAGGGGGGGATCAAGACTCAACTATAATGCTGATTGATATCATGTCCGATCGAGTGACCGCGATTAACAGGGCAGGTTTTTGAGATTGTCAATTATTGGCAGATATTTTTCGTGAGGGGAACCCCTACCGTATTAGGGGTAATCGACCCGACATAATATGAGACATGGTTTTAAGATTAAGTTAACACAAATGCCATGCCCGCTAAACTTCGACAACAACCCTCACCTATTTTTCAAAGGTTTAGTTAAGACTTGACAAAAGTCCACTCTAAGACTTTGCGCGGAGCTTTGTGCAACGCTTCCTTGATTTCCTCATTGGTGTCAAATTTGACTTGATTTAAATTGCACGCTTCGACGTTGACAGTAAATTTATCGTCTTCAAAAGGCCAAGGAGTTACAGTCACGAGTTCGTTGCTGTGCTGTACAATATCGTAGCGCTTGCCGTCCGGGCCGACACTAATTTCTAAAGCTCGTTCTCCTGCAGGTAACTCGCGGCTGCAAAGAATTAATGATAGCCGATCGCACCACTGGAAAAAAGCATAAGCTGCCTTAGCATCTTCCTCGGAAATCTTCAACTCTTTTTGCCATTTTTTTTGATTTTCCAGTTGTTCGTCCAAAAATTCGTCGAGTTCCTTGGACTCTCCCCGCTTTCCTTCGTTGAGATAACTCATGTGCATAGAAATCAGCATGGCTACCCACCTACCGCGATATAGGGAATTCTGCGTCATGGCTTTAATTTTAGGCAGAGAAGTTTCCGTCTGCAAAGTAAAATCAAAGGGCGCGCCCGCTTCAGTTAAAATATTTTCTTCCCACTCTTTCTCCAAATCATCGTGATGCGAAATCGCGGCTATGGTTTCGTACAACCGAAGCGGAGATTTCGAGCGCTTCCACTGTCCGCCAAGTTGGGCGGCGAGCAAAGCATGGGCGCGGTGGTAAATAATTTCCCAGCCGGTGGCGGTTAAGTTAGCAATCATTGAATTTTTGTCCTGAATTAAGTGATGTTGGTTTTCTGGAACAGGCCGGAGTGCCTGTTTGGGCGGGCTCGCGTGCCCAACCCACAATCAAATTGAATTTTTGTGGAACAGGCCGGAGTGCCTGTTTGGGCGGGCTCGCGTGCCCAACCCCTACTCCCCACAATCCAATTGAATGACTGATGCTAAATCACAAAAGGTTCGATCGAGATATCCTGCCATTTCCCCTCAAATCGTTCGACAACAATAGGTCGGATGCGGAATTTGGGGGGACACCCATCGAGAACATCAATCCGCAAACACGAATAAGGACGACGTTTGTGGGAACCTTGACCGCTGCGGCCGACAAATAGCAAAGACTCCGCTACCCGCCGGCTGGCTGTTTCGGAACCAGACTGCCGCGCCAACCGATAAGCTTCAGGACTCAATGCTTCCTCCAACATCGGCCCTTCCGGGCGCTGGCGGCGGAGACTGTGGCCGCTTCCCCCGCAGACAATCCAATTAATCCCAGAGTCGCCGTGTCCAGTATCCCCAGTCCGCAGGTATTCCAAACAGTGAGCGTGGCCCGTCAGCACCAAATCTACTAGCGGACGCCCCTGCGCCGCGTCCCCAACAGCATCGGCCACCGCGTCGAGTACCTCGCGCAATCGCAACCGAACCGCCAAAGTTTGAGCTTGATTCCACTTTGTCGCCTCGGTTACGTAGGGGGGATGGTGCAGGTAAATTACCCGCCCCCGCACCTCGGAATCCCGCCAAGAGTCAATCAGCCTTTTTTTCAGCCATTCGAGCTGTTCAACGTCTGTGGCTGCTGTTTTGTGCGACGACAGTTGTTTGTCAATATCCATCAGGATTTCGTCAACTTGCTCTAACTTGGCGCCCAAGTCGTCTAGCTGTTCGGCTTCCTCGGGAATTTCGGGGTTTAGCCGATCGCAGATTTCGATCATTGCCAATTTTTCTTGTTCCAACTTCTGACGATCGAGTTCCAAATTCTGGCGGCGAATGTCGCCCTGTTTGGTTTTCGGGATCGGCAATGGTTCGTTGAAGGTGTTGGAGTCGAGGGCGAAGAAGTCGATGCCGCCGCTGCGGAAGGTGTAGTAGCGGTTGGGTAAGCGGGTAAAGCGTCCGGGTTGGTAGCGGATGCAGCGGCCTGTGCTGGTGCTGGCGGTGTAGTGGGCGTCTAGGTGGCGATCGAGTTCTCCCGGCATTTTGTGAGCTTGCAGGTAGTCGAGAAAGGCTTTGGCGTAGGTGTTTCCGCGATCGGAACCGTGCCAGCCGACATCGAGATCCAACTTGGAACCCAACAGCCGGCGCAGCGGCAAAGCTGTCGCCGACAGAAGGCCGTAGACTATCGGCAAGTCGTAATAGTCGTGGTTTCCCGGTACGGGCAAAAACGGAAAGTTAAACACCATGCGATCGTAGGCAATCCGAGATGGCTCCTCGCCGCCGACTATAAATTCTCGGTAGGGGCGAATAAAGTTTTGCAAGTAATATTCGCTGGAACCGACGAGATAAACTACATCGCCGGTGTGGAGGACGAAACGGCAAGTTTCGCGCTCGGAGACCATCTGTTCGGCAATCTGTCGCTGGGGATTGTAGCCGCGGTGATTGCCCGTGCCGCTGTCGCCTACAACTAAAAACGAAAACTCTGGAGAGTCGGTGGTTGGAGATTCCAAAACCATCCGAGTTTGGTCGATTCCCCGATGGACGATCGACTGTTCTTGCCACCGCACCCGCTCGTTCATTTTGCGGATTTTGACTTTTATTTGCGGGTCGGAAACGAATTTCAATTCACCTCTTCTCCAAAATTGCTGAGTTCCTAGTTAATAGTGTAGCGATCGGGCGAGTTTTTACATCTCTCTAAAAGCTGAAAATCGAGGCGCGGGTACTCAGGAACCGGGTTTTTTACGAGAATACGGCGTTAAAACCGACAGCAACGGCCAAAAACCCGGTTTCTTTGGTTTTGATGCGATCGCCCCGTCTCTCAACTAAAATAAGATTTTGTACGAGGCGGTGCTGTTTTTTGTTGCCGAGGACGAGGGCATCAATCAAGGACGTGGGAAGATAATACTAACAATGCAAGCCTTCTACAGCGCACTCTAAATACGAGATAGTAATTATAGCAATTGGCGGTTGGATTAGATTGAGAGTTGGAGCTTTAGTTTTACCTAGTTAATAGCTGACACAATTCGCCAAAAAACGAATAAATTAATCGATATTTATTCACCAGTTTTTAACTAAAATTGCTTCTAATCCTTATGCTGTCGTCACATCGAGGTTAAGTCAACTGGCTGTGCAAATTATGCACAATTGTGTCCCAGTAATCCATTCAGCTTGCACCCAGATGTCTGGTGTTTTTGCGAAAGATTTTTAACCTTCGGGACTGGAGGGATTAAACCCCATAATCCTTTCCTCCCCGCAACTATTGCCGAGGAGTGTTAAGGTTTTATTTGATAATCTTAATCAACGCTCAAGGCATCGAACCACTGTAAAATCCGATTCCATGCCCACCACCGATCGCTATCACCAAATTGATGCTGACAACGTTTACTACTGATATGCCCAACATGACCGCCGTAGGCTGTCACCACTAATTCTAAGGCAGAATTGTTCGCGCCAATGGCTTGCAACTCAGAGACAAGCACCGGATCAAACATCGGATCATCCGCTGCATAAAGGATGTAAGTGGGTTTTTTGAGGTGAGGCAAAATGTGTAGAGCGCTGCTAGCCTCATAGTATTCTTCCACAGAGGAGAAACCTAACGGGCCAATTACCAGTTCATGGTCAAAGCCCCAAATGCTGTTGGCGCGTTCAATAGCGGCAGGATCGATCGCCCCTGGATGCGATGCGGCGATGTTTTTTGCTAGTTTTTTTAACTGTCGCGCGATCGCCTTTTCTAAAAATTTCCCCCACTCATCTTTAACTAGATAAGACAGAGAACGGTTCGAGTCCAAGCTGGGGCAAATCACCGCCGCGCCTGCTAGTTCTGACTCTTCGAGCCCTAAGTCCGGCCCCCAATCTGCGATCGTCTGAGCTGATTTTACGGCCCACAAGGCTAATTGTCCCCCCAGAGAATAACCAGTGAACCAAAAAGGGGCGGGACATCCCATTTCTTTAGCAGCGGCAGCAATCCGAACGAAATCTTCACCTTCGTATAGACCATCAGAAGTCAGGGTGGGAGAGAGTTGGGCAGTTTTGCCGTGAGCTCGCCAGTCAAATAATACCACTGCACAGCCTTGGGCATAGGCTTTACGGCCTAGTAGCCTGAGAAACCATTGATTATCCAGATCGCCAGTAATGCCGTAAGTGCCGACAATGGTATATCGGGGATTTTCGGGGATGGCAACCCAGCCGAAAATCGGGACTCCACAGGCACCAGTAAAGATGTGTTCTCGGTAAGGGGGCTCTGGGTAAGCGATCGTCTTTTCCCAGCGGCGACTAGCCCTTAATGCGGTGTACAACGTCATTAATAGGCCGTTGTTGAGCAGCCAAGGTGGAGTATAGGCAATGGTCATAAGCGGATGTGGGAAATGTCTGTCTTGTTGATGGGATTTTTTTACTTGACAGGTTGGCTATTGTAGCGAATAACCCTGAAAACCGCAATACTTTTTGAGTAAATGCACTCAAGGGCGAAGTCAAGCCAAAATATTAATGGCTATTTATTTGGAACCATTTATTGGCGAATAGAGAAGAATGCCAGCTAACGAGGTTTAGCATATTGTAGCCGATCGCCCAAACTACAAAAACCAGGTTTCTGAGTCTTGCATCCCCTCGCAGATGTACAATAGGACGATCGCACTCTGCGACTCCAAGCGCGATCGAGCTCTACACCCTGGCCCAAGTGGGCGACATCAGAGAGAACGCAGTAAACAAATATAAAATGGAAGCAATACAACTGTCTTTATTCTCAAACGAGGAAGAACCAATTCCTGCCAAAAAGCAGAAGAAAGCAAAATTAGGGCGCTACGAACGCATCCAACGCGAACTCGAAGCAAATGACTGTGACCCCTACAAGATATTCATTGATATTGAATCTCAGTCACTGCCAAAATCCGACTATACATTTGTCGATCTTTTTTGCGGTGCGGGCGGCATGACCCAAGGTTTATTGCAAGCAGGTTTTCGACCAGTAGCAAGTGTTGAAATTAATGCGATCGCCTCAGCAACTCATACAAAAAACTTTCCCGATTGCCATCACTTGTGCGACGATATAAAAAACTTAAATCCCCAAAACTTGCTCGCTGAAATTGGTTCGCCAGAAGTTCATGTTGTTGTAGGTGGGCCGCCGTGTCAAGGCTTCTCAGTTGCAGGAAAACGCGACCCCAACGACCCTCGAAATCGCTTATTTAGAGAGTTTGTCCGCGTGGTCTCTGAAATACGTCCTTGGTATGTTGTCATGGAAAATGTACCCGGAATATTGACTATAAAAAAAGGAGCTGTTAAGCAAGCCATTTGCGATGCTTTTCAGGAAATTGGCTATCCCCATATGTCCGTTGCTGTTCTGGAATCAGCCGCCTATGGAGTCGCGCAAATCCGCCCGCGAGCTATTTTTATTGCCAATAGATTTGGGATGCAAAATCCCTATCCGAAGCCGCAATTGTTTCCAGAACAATACCAAGCGATTGAGTCAGCAATTGATGATTTACCAGAATATACTCGCATACCGGAAATTAACCACGAATGGACTCGTCATTCTGTTGAGTACATGGAAAGACTTGCTAAAGTTCCACCAGGCGGTTCTTTGTATGAAAGCTACGCCGATGCTTTCAAGCGACAGTATCCGGGAAAACCGAGTATGACTGTTAAAGAAAATCACGGCGGCACTCATATTCATCCTTATCTTAATCGCGTGATTTCAGCTCGCGAAATGGCAAGATTGCAAACTTTCCCGGATTCATTTATTTTTGAACGTTCGATGAAAAAGGCAATGTGGCAAATTGGAAATGCCGTGCCGCCTCGTTTGGCGGAGTGTATCGGCTTGGCACTTATTCCATATTTGACTGATATTGCTGTGAACAAACCTAGTAAAGTTATTCTTCCAGGCAAAGCCTAAGAATTAGCAAATAAGATATTACTGATTTTCCTCGCGACGCTGAACTTTTAATAATATATTACTGGCAAACTTTGGTGTACCTGCTTTTTCACCTAAAAAATTAATTAATTCAGTAAAAGTCTTTGGGGGATTTTTGTACTTTTGAGACTGTTGCTGTAATAAATCAACTATTGAGTCCGGGTATTCGTCCAATAAATCGCTCAGAAACTCATCGGGCGACTGTGCTATAATGTTCCAAGGAGCTAGATCGTTTTCTCTAAAATCCTTGAGATTATTGGTGACAATGATATCAGCTCCAGCAGTTATGGCTGCGGCAAGAACGTGACGGTCTTTAGGATCGTTGGTCATTGCTTTCTCTAGTGCGACAGGCACTTCAACCATTGCTTCAGGAAAGGCTATTTTGATTGTCCTTTCAAGATTCTTTGCTTTCTCCTGCGAAAGTGTTCCTCCTTTAACAAGATTGCCTATTACTTCATCAATGATTTTCTGAGACCAATAGGGTAAATACAAATCTTCATCAGCAGTGGAAAGCAGAGTATCGCGCAAATACATCGGGAAAAGGACGCAAGCATCAAGTACAACACGCAGCTTAGTCATATTAAAGATTCAATTAGTCCTATTCCTCGTACAAGCCAGCTTCTTCAGTCATCTCGATTAACTCGTCTAATAATTGGCGTCGCTGAACTTTACGCTGTTGCTTGTAGGTCATTAAATCTTGAAAAAGTATGCGTCGGCGCGAACCAACTTCAATATAAGGAATTGCTCCTTCATCTAGCAATTTGACAATGAACGCTCGCGATACATTCAGGAGATCGGCAGCTTGATGCACCGTCAGTTCGCGATTGTGAGTTACTATCGATACAGCTTGACCCGATGCCATTGCGCGCACAATTTGACCCAACAAATTGTAAACTGATTCGGGAATGAGAATTTCTTCTCCATTACTTGCCACTAATTTTACTTGTGGGGATTCGATGCTGAGAATCTGCTGTAATTTTTTTATAGCTTCTGTTTCTTGTTCGGTAATTAAAACAGATTCTGGCGATGGTTTTTGTTTCAACATAGTCTCTCTTGTGATGTGTTTTTCTAGGATTTACGGTTTCATTCAGCCTGAAATAATCGTTCTATCTTCTTAATTGCTGGCAATGACTTACCTTCAGCTTCACAGCTTTCGATTAGTAACTCTAGTACCTCTCGCGCATTGTAGATAGCTTCTTCATAAGAATCTCCGTGAGTGACTGGTTGCATTACATCCTCAAATTCGGGCAAAAATACGACAAAGCATCGATCTTCTTCTGACCATTGGATAACAATTGTATATTTCATGGTTCTGAAGTTTCGGGTTGAAATTATAGTCCTGGACACCCTAGCCCACAAAGAAACCGGGTTTTTTAACTCTTATTGAGGGTTTTAAGCAAGTATTGTGGTTAAAAAACCCGGTTTCTGGCTACCCGTGCGTAAGTTCTGAATTATTATACTCGATCGCCCGATCGCCCGAAATTCCCCATCCCGACTCAAGACCGAGGCCGCGCAGATGTACAATTAGGGCGATCGCTCAGTTAAAATGAAATAGTATACGTTCGGATAAAATGAGACTATCGCCAACATTGAGGGGAATAAGATGACTTCTCAAACGATCGAACTTTTGGAAGATTTGCTAGGCAAGTTACAACACTTACTCCCGGAAAATCAGCAGCTTCTGTTAGCTTTTGCAGAGTTTTTGCTGGAACGACAGATGCGATCGATCCCCGAAAACACTTCAGTTGAAGCTGCACCCCCTCCTGGGCAACAACGGGTTTTGGGTCTGCATCAAGGGATGGGCTGGATGAGTGAGGATTTTAACGAGCCACTTCCTGATGCGTTGTATTAATAACTTTACGCAATCTGCAATCGTTTTCCCAAAGTTTGAGGTTCTGGTAGAGGTTTACCATCTTCTTGATAAAGTTCTATCAATGTTTCTAACAATTCTTGTCCGTGTTTGGCCGCTTCCTCGTAAGTGTGTCCGTGAGTGCAAGGCTGCATGACATCGGTAAACTCAGGCAAGCTGACAACAAAAAGTCGATCTTCTTCTGACCACTCGATGATGAGACTGTAATGGCTATTCATTCTTCTATCTCCTTCAGTTTCTGCAAATCAGAAATTACTCTTTTTTCGTGATAATTAGGTGCATCATCACCATCATTACCTGATAGTGTAATTTTTTCAGGTAATAAAGGGTGTTCCCATACAGTGTGACTGCCCTTTCCCTGTCGGTAAGTAAACCCTGCTTTTAGCAATAGGCTTTTCAATTCTCGAATCTTTTTAGGCATGAGTGATGCCAGCTAATCAGGTTTAGGATATTGTAGCCGATCGCCCAAACTACAAAAATACAAAAACCTAGTTTCTGCACTCCAACCAAAGAAACCGGGTTTTTACGAAAAGACCCGTTGTAGCCCGCAGATTCGGTAAAAACCCGGTTTCTGGGCCCCATGCTAAATCCTATGGCCCTTGCATCGCCTCGCAGAGGTACAATAGGACGATCGCATTCCCCAACTCCCACCGTGATAGAGCGCTACACTTTGCCCGAAATGGGCAACATCTGGACTGAAACCGCCAAACTGAAAAGCTGGCTGCAAGTAGAAATCGCTGTCTGCGAAGCTCAAGCCGAACTCGGCTACATCCCCGCCGCCGCAGTCGAAGAAATCAAAGCTAAGGCTAATTTTGACCCGAAACGAGTCCTCGAAATAGAAGCCGAAGTCCGCCACGACATGATCGCCTTCTTGACAAATGTCAACGAATATGTAGGCGATGCCGGCCGCTACATTCACCTCGGCTTAACCAGTTCCGATGTGCTCGATACCGCTTTGGCGCTGCAATTAGTCGCTAGCGTCAATATCTTGTTAGAACGTGTCGAAGAATTGAGTCAAGCTATTCGCTATCAGGCTCAACAGCATCGCAATACCGTGATGGTTGGCCGATCGCACGGAATTCACGCCGAACCCATCACCTTTGGCTTTAAACTAGCAGGATGGCTGGCAGAAGTCTTTCGCAACCGCGACCGATTAGTGAATTTGCAATCGTCCATAGCAGTCGGCAAAATCTCCGGCGCAGTCGGAACCTATGCTAATATCGATCCGCGAATTGAAGCGATCGCCTGTCAAAACCTCGGACTCGAACCCGATACCGCATCGACTCAAGTCATTTCGCGCGATCGACACGCCGAATACGTCCAAACCTTAGCACTCTTAGCAGCATCGATCGAGCGTTTTGCAGTAGAAATCCGCAACCTGCAACGCACCGATGTTCTCGAAGTCGAAGAATTCTTTTCCAAAGGGCAAAAAGGCTCATCCGCCATGCCTCACAAACGCAACCCGATTCGATCGGAAAGACTCACAGGAATGGCGAGAATCGTCCGCGCCAACGCCGTCGCAGCCTTAGAAAACGTAGCGCTTTGGCACGAACGAGACATCTCTCACAGTTCCGTAGAACGGATGATTTTGCCCGACAGTTCTACAGTAACTCACTTCATGTTAGTAGAAACCACAGACTTAGTAAAACACCTGCTAGTCTATCCCGAAAACATGAAGCAAAACATGAACCTTTACGGCGGAGTCATCTTCAGCCAGCGGGTGATGTTAGCTTTAGTAGAAAAAGGCACGAGTCGCGAAGACGCCTACAAAATTGTGCAATCTTGTGCTCACGAAGCCTGGAACAAACCGGGCGGCAATTTCTACAATTTAATTGCTAAGGACGATCGGGTAACAGCTAAGATGACCACCAAAGAGATTGATGATTGTTTCGATCCGCAGTATCAATTGAGGCACTTAGATTTAGTGTATCAGCGCTTGGGAATTTGAGGAGAATTAACAATTAAAAATGACTCAGAGAGAAAAGAGAGCGAGCGTTCTCGCGCTTGTTTCACAGTCCGCCGGGGGTTAAAACCCCCGTCTCATAGCTAAAGTCGGTTAAAACCGACTGAAAGACTCATAAAATAAAAGTTTTAGAGAAATATTTCAGTCCTCTTCAGAGGACTTTAGCTATGAGACAGGGGTTTCAACCCCTGTCGGTCTGGCGGGATGACAGACAACACGAAAAGCGCGAAAATTCCCCAAAATATCCAATGTAAAAACTCTATTAAATATCCACTTAACACAGCTATGAAATTAAACCGATTTACAAAATATTTAATTGTATTCGCTCTAATATTACTATCTACAACCACACTGAATTATACAACATTTGTCCGCGCCCAGGAGCCACCACAAGTGCAAATTACCCAACCAGAACCAAACCCAGTAGTACCAGAAAGCATTTTCATGAGTCAACTTCCCCCTGGGGCGCGACTGGTTGACATCCGCACCGTAAATCCCAACATTCGCCTCGATATCCGGTACGCCACTACTAACAATTTCTTGAAACGGAAACTTTACCCTATATCGAAATGCGCCTTGAGAAGTTCTGTTGCTCAAAAGTTAGGGCTAGTTCAAACTGATTTGGAAAAAATCGGATTGGGTTTGAAAGTTTACGATTGCTACAGGCCTTTCTCTGTCACTAAGCAAATGTGGCAAGCTTGGCCAGATCCGCGCTATGTTGCTAATCCTGCTAGGGGTTCGCGGCACAATCGCGGTGCTGCTATTGATTTGACTTTAGTCGATCGCACCGGCAAAGAATTAGAAATGCCTACACCTTACGATGATTTTACCGAAAAAGCTCACGGAGATTATCAAGGCGGCAGCGCAGAATCTCGGAAAAATCGTCAAGTGCTTAAGGATGCGATGAAAAAACACGGATTTATGGGTATCACAACCGAATGGTGGCACTTTGATTCGGAGGATTGGCAGAAGTTTGCAATTCTTGATATATCCCTTGGGGCGATTCCTTAATTTTAGGACTTATGCACTCCGACAAAGAAACCGGGTTTTTTCGCGAATCTGTGCGCCACAACGCGTCTTCTCGTAAAAACCCGGTTTCTGACCACCCGTGCGTAATTATCATTCTATAAACCTGCATATTTATCGCAATTTTACCGAAAATTCGTATTCGTATCCCCGGAAATTCGAGTCTAATTGTAATGTGTAATTGCCTGTTACTGGCACTTTTCCCGTCCACTCTGTTTCATTGCCTTCATAAGGATTTCCTGCTAATAGTTGGCCACGAGGAGTTATAATTTGCGGAAAAACATCTTTCCGATTCCTAACAGTCATTGTTTGACCTTTTCGGGCGCGAATCCGGTAAGAGTGAGTGCCGCCGCCGATAATTCGACCTTTAACAATTGCCTCATCTCCTCCCGGCCGAAAATTAATCTGCTGGTTGACGTTAGAACAACTGCTTTCGGTGCGGTTTTTGGCAATCCAACCGGGCGGATCTGTAATTCGCAGCCAACCGTTTTGTTCTTCGGCGACTGAAACAAAGGTATTATTTTTAAGTTTTCCTACTATTTGGCTGCCCCTTACTTGCGGGATCGATCGCACATTTAGCGGTGGATTCGGATCGCTGACTACAGCTTGGCTGATTTTGCAACCCGAATTTGGCGGTGTGACAACTACGGGCTCAACTTTTCGTGGAGGGACTCCTGCAACTAGCGAGGATTCAAGTGCTGGTGTTTTTGCCGGTTGGGGCTGGGATTTCGGAGATTCTGCCGCCTGGGTTTGTGCTTGCAGAGGTTCTGGTTGCCGAGATTCAGGGTTTTTCGTCGGCCCTGCAATCTGGTTTCTGGTGGATGCGGGCGATTCTGCAAGGGGAGGATTGGATTGTTTCATCGCACCCGACTGTATAGTTGCAACGGCCACTCCCACCGCTGTTGCCACTCCTGCTAAGCTTACTGTGATGATTTGACGCTTCGTAAATGACATAAAAAACCCTCTCTGTATCTATACTAATAATTTTTGTTTGGGAGTTGGGGCGATCGCCAGTTAATTTATAGTGGAAATACCTAGTGCCGACCACAGGGTCATTCGATTTTAGATTTTAGATTTTGGATTTTGGATTGACTTGCGCCAGATAAATTCGGGGGACGCAAGGATTTTAGATTTTCGATTTGGGATTGATTCCACGGATAAATCACGTGGCGGGTACCAGCTTTGAAATTCGCTTGTCAGGATTTTTAGATAAAATTTCAGATCCATAATTGTCGCAATAATTTGAGTCAATATATACTGGACGCCTATACTGATGGTAATCTTGCTCTGGGTTATTTGCGCGCAAATTTGCGAAAGTAAGCGTTCAGCGCGAGGTACATAAAATGTCAAAATTGATTCCTCTGAGATTACAACCGCCTCGCGATCGATTGTTGGAGGAGGTGAAGCAGGAAGTCCAAGCAGGCCTCGCGCAGTCTTTGCACGCTGCTGTGCTGGCTAACCTCAGTCAAGACTCGTCGCCTGTTGGTGTTAACCGCTGTTGGGATGTGGAAGTGAAAGCGGGGAACCGTCCGAGTTTTCGGCTTCCTCCCAAAGCCAGCATTGCCAAAGTGTTCGATCGCACCGGTGGCAAATTGGTAATTTTGGGAGCGACGGGTGCAGGCAAAACTACGACGCTGCTAGAATTAGCTCGCGTGTTAATTTCCCGCGCCCAAAAAGATGCTAGTTTTCCAGTACCAGTGCTGTTTGAACTCGGATCGTGGAAAGCAGAATCCGGGGCGATCGCAGATTGGTTAATTGCTCAACTTCAGTTCAAATACGGCATCTCTCCTGCTGTCGGCAAAAAATGGCTTGCCGAACAAAAATTGCTGCCTCTCTTAGATGGCTTGGACGAAGTGGAAACCCACCGCCAAAATAGCTGCATTCAAGCAATCAATCAGTTTGTGGAAAGCCAATTCAAACCCAAACATTTAGTAGCTTGCAGCAGTTTTGATGCTTACAAAAACTGCGAAAGTCGATTTCGCCTGCAAGCAGCGGTTTTATTGAAACCTTTAACAGAAACTAAAATCCAAAATTATCTGCTAGAAGCCAGAAGTCGAGAACTTTGGTACAGCATTGAGCATGAGCCGGAGTTGTTGAAATTGGCAAAAGTTCCCTTGCTTTTGAGCATGATGGCTTTGGCTTACGACGATATTTTAATTGAAGCTTGGAAGCGCATAACTTCGGCCGAAGAACAGCGCAAATATCTCTTAACTGCCTATATTCGCCACCAAATCACCGGGCAAGTCAAGCAGTATCCCAGAGGTAAGGAACTGCGGCCCGAACAAATTCGCTACTGGCTGGGATGGCTGGCGAGAAGGATGGAAGAGCAAGGAATTCAAGAATTTTACCTCGATCGCATACCGTCTAGCTGGCTGCAAACAGAGGAGCAGCGGCGCAAGTATCAGCTTGGAGTTAAGCTGCTTGGCGGGCTGATTTGGGTGATTTTGGGATTAATTGCCAGCTTAGTCTCCGGGTCGATTTGGGGATTGATTGCGGGTGCTGTTGCTGCGGTAATTAGTGCTTTGTTGCCGGGAATTCCGGGGATTGAAAGTTTTATATTGCGCCTGGTTCTGTGGTCTAACGGCTACATTCCTTGGGATTACAGGCGTTTTCTCGATGCTGCGGGCGATCGCTTGTTGCTGCAAAAAACGGGCGATCGGCGCTATCGATTTATTCACGATTTGTTGCAAAAACATTTTTCGGAAATTAGTCATTAGTCATTAGTTATTCGTTAGTTGTTATATGGAGTTGGCAAATGAATGAGCAATTAAGTAAGCCTCGCTCAAAACAACCCAATATCCAGAACCCCTACTTCTAGAGGAAGTCTGGGATCTAAGAGAAGGTTAGTGGTATTTTTGCCATCTGAAATAGCTGTTTAGCAGTAAATTCTAATCCATCAAAAAGTGGATCTGTTAATAGGGTATCTCCCATATAAGTCTGCGGTGCTGCATCGGGGTAAAAAACTGTAATGCTTCTAGCCTTACTATCTACTACCCAAACCCGCAATACCTTAGCATCTAAATAATCTCTCGCTTTAGCAGCTAACTGACCGAAAGTTTGTTCGGGTGAAATAATTTCTATGACTAATTCTGGGGCTACAGGACAGGCTTCATCTTGATTCCAGTCAGGAGATAAGCGTTGGTAAGAAACATATAAAAGATCGGGTACTGGCACCCAGTTTCGCCCCTGTCTGGTTAATCTTACCGCCCATTCTACACCAATTTCTCCCCGTTCCTCACCCCACTGTTCGAGGAGTTTTATTAGGCTTCGGGTGAGGCGAGAATGAAATTTTTTAGGTGACATCTTCGGTACTGCTTGCTCGTCAATAAGTTCGTAGGTAATATCGCCTTCTCCTTCGGGAAGAGCGAAAAACTCTTCCAGAGTTAGTTGAGTTTTTGTCTGGATCATAATATTCCTCTGCTGTGGGCAGGCAAGTTAGTATTATTCTAACTTAAATATTCATTGACATAATACAAATGTTATGATAAAGATTGGCAAAATCTCAGGTTTTAACTGCCGAATTTGCGATCGACTCCTAGATCGACACCCCCGAAAGGTTAAGATTCTAATCTGACCCTCCTGCAATCATTGCTTCACCTCCTATGGCAGAAACCTTATTGTTCAACGCCCTCCGCGAGGCGTTAGACGAAGAAATGGCCCGCGACTCCTCCGTATTCGTACTCGGCGAAGACGTAGGTCAATACGGCGGTTCCTACAAAGTCACCAAAGACCTCTACAACAAATACGGCGAACTTAGAGTGCTCGACACCCCGATCGCCGAAAATAGCTTTACGGGTATGGCAGTAGGCGCAGCAATGACGGGATTGCGGCCGGTCATCGAAGGCATGAACATGGGCTTTTTGCTGCTGGCCTTCAACCAAATTTCCAACAACGCCGGAATGCTGCGCTACACATCGGGCGGCAACTTCAAAATGCCAATGGTAATTCGTGGGCCCGGGGGCGTGGGCCGGCAACTCGGCGCCGAACACTCCCAGCGGTTAGAAGCATATTTCCAAGCAGTACCGGGTTTGAAAATAGTCGCCTGTTCGACTCCCTACAACGCCAAAGGACTCTTAAAATCAGCCATCCGCGACGATAACCCCGTTCTGTTTTTCGAGCACGTTCTTCTTTACAACCTCAAAGAAAATTTGCCAGAAACAGAATATTTAGTGCCGCTGGACAAAGCAGAAATTGTGCGATCGGGCAAAGATGTCACAATCGTGACATATTCGAGGATGCGACACCACGTCATGCAAGCCGTGCCCGCCCTGGTAAAAGAAGGTTACGATCCAGAAGTAATCGACCTAATTTCTCTCAAACCCTTGGACATGGAGACCATCGGCGCATCCATTCGCAAAACTCACAAAGTAATTATTGTAGAGGAGTGCATGAAAACAGGAGGCATCGGTGCCGAACTAATTGCCTCAATCAGCGATCGATTTTTTGACGAACTCGACGCACCAGTTTTGCGCCTGTCTTCACAAGATATTCCCACACCTTACAACGGCAATTTGGAAAGACTGACAATTGTCCAGCCCAATCAAATTGTCGAAGCCGTCCAAAAAATGGTAGCTTTGCGAGTATAAATAGTCATCAGTCATTAGCCATTAGTCATTAGTTATCACTCTTTTGTTGTTCGCTAAAACTAACGATATCCAGCAGGACATTGATGCTAAAAAACGGATGCACCGATTGATTATTTCTTGCACCTAACTACTGACTAATGACCAATGACTAATGACTAATGACTAATGACTAATAATTAAATATGCAAAAACAACGTTCCCTATTAGCCCTAATTTTTGTTCTAATCATCGCCGCCATTACTGTAATAGTAACAATTCCGACGCGGCTGGGATTAGACTTGCAAGGAGGGTCGCAACTCACAATTCAAGTAAAAACTACCCCCACAATTCCCAAAATTGACCAGGGAATGTTAGAAGCAGTGCGGCGGATTGTCGAAAACCGGGTCAACGGTTTGGGTGTTTCCGAAGCATTAGTCCAAACAGTAGGAGAAGACCAAATTCTCGTGCAGTTGCCAGGAGTAAATGACCCGCAGCAAGCAGAACGAGTTTTGGGCGGTACGGCCAAGCTAGAATTTCTGGAACAACTGCCCGGAACAGAAGCACAATTGGGCATTGAAAGGCAGTTGCAGCAGGAATTGCTGGTCAAACAAGCAGAACTGAAAATTAGCCCGAATGAGGCAGCTATTAAAGAAAATCAGGCTGCTTTGACAAGAAGCAATGAGGCGATCGCCAAACTCTTCAAAAGCAGCGGCCTCGGCGGCGAAAACCTCAAAGACGCTCAACCTCAACCCTTGGCTTCTGGGAACAACTGGAACGTTGCTCTTGTTTTCGATACCAAAGGAGGCGAACTATTTGCCCAACTCACTAAAAATTTAGCAGGCACCGGACGCAGTATCGGTATTTTCCTAGACGATAGAATGATCAGTTCTCCAGTCGTCGGCGTTGAATTTGCCCAAACAGGAATTACTGGTGGAAGTGCCGTAATTCAAGGCAACTTTACAACCCAAGAAGCCAACGATTTGGCAGTGCAACTGCGGGGCGGCGCTTTGCCGGTACCAGTCGAAATTGTAGAAAACCGTACTGTCGGCGCTACCTTGGGTAGAGACAGCATTCAAAGCAGTATTAACGCAGGTATCGGCGGCTTGATTTTAGTCTTGATTTTCATGGTTGCCTACTATCGACTCCCTGGCGTAATTGCCAATATTGCGCTGTTAATTTATGCTCTGTTAACTTGGGCAGCTTTCGTGCTTTTGGGAGTGACATTAACGCTGCCGGGAATTGCTGGTTTTGTGCTCAGCATCGGGATGGCTGTGGATGCTAACGTGCTGATTTTTGAGCGCACCCGCGAAGAGTTGCGGGCGGGGAAATCGCTTTATCGATCGGTCGAATCGGGTTTTTACCGCGCTTTTTCCAGCATTTTAGACGGCAACGTCACAACAGTTATTGCTTGTGTTGCTTTGTTCTGGTTGGGCGCTGGTTTAGTTAAAGGGTTTGCTGTAACTCTGGCATTGGGCGTATTAGTGAGTATGTTTACTGCGCTCACTTGCAGCCGCACTCTGCTGTTCGTAGTATTGAGCTTTCCAGCCCTGCGGAAACCTCAGTTGTTCTGTCCCGATTTGTCGAAAACTGCTAATAGTTAACTGTTGACTGTTGACTGTTGACTTCTTCCTTCCTTCTTACATCCGTTACATTCGTTAAGGTGAGGCGCATCTACATTTGACAATCAAATTCGAGCAAATTCTTGTGGGGTGGGCGTCCCGCCCGCCCAAAAATACAATTTAGATGCGTAACAGCTTACACAATCCGTTGCCGAACTTCCCTCTTCCTTCAAATTATGAAATTCAGTGTAATCAAATATCGATCGCTCTGGTGGAGTATTTCCGCCGCTATAATCCTCGCAGGTATAGTGTCGATGGCGATTTCTTGGACTCGTCCCGACATCCGCGCACCCCTGCGCCCCAGTTTAGATTTTATTGGTGGCACTCGGCTGCAATTTGAACTAGACTGCACGAAACCGGAAAATTGTAAACCCATCGATCTTGCTGCTGTCCGTGAAGTCCTGGACACCCAAGGTTTAGCGGGCAGTAGCATTCAAGTTATCGGCCAAGAACAGCAGGGTTTGTCGCTGCGAACAAAAACTTTAGATGTCGAACAGCGGACTAATTTGCAAACAGCTTTGAGCGAAAAGATAGGCGCTTTTGCTCCTCAATCTACTCAAATTGATACGGTTGGGCCTACCCTCGGCAAACAGTTATTTACTTCTGGTTTGCTGGCTTTGTTGGTTTCTTTTGCTGGAATTACTGCTTATCTGACATTCCGCTTTCAGTTGGATTATGCCTTTTTTGCTTTTGTGGCTGTGTTTCACGACGTGTTGGTCACGCTTGGTGTTTTCTCGTTTTTGGGTTTAGTTCAAGGACTGGAAGTTGACAGTTTATTTGTGGTCGCGCTCTTGACACTTATCGGTTTTTCTGTTAACGATACTGTGGTAATTTACGATCGCGTGCGCGAAGTAATCAAGCTAAATCCGGGTCGGTCGATCGATCAAATTGTCGATGATGCTGTCATGCAGACGCTGGGAAGGTCAATTAACACAACGTTTACCACGCTGCTGACATTGTTTTCAATCTTTTTGTTTGGTGGCGAAACCCTCAAATACTTTGCTTTAGCTTTGATTGTCGGTTTTATTGCTGGTTCGTATTCCAGTATTTTCGTTGCCAGTACGCTGCTAGCTTGGTGGCGCAGTCGCACCGGTCACTCCATCCCCGTCCCCGCAGAAGGAATCAACCAGTCCGAGGAAGTTTAATTGACTGTTAACAGTTAACTGTTGACGGTTAACTGTTGACGGTTAACTGTTGACTGACTAATAATAAATCATCAAATAACCAATAACCAATGACAAATGACAAATGACAAATAACAAATGACTACTGACCAAACTTTTGAAATTGAAGTCCAAAGGCTTCACAAACTAACAGTTTACGGCCGCTGGTTAACGGTGATATTGCTGTGGATTAGCGTCGGTTCTTTGAGCATTTGGGGTTTGCGCCGCGAAATCGCTTTGTGGTTAGAACACTTCACTTGGGTCGCAGTGCGCTATGGTTTATCTTTTCATCGCTGGCCCACTCTCGGTTTAGGTTTGTGCTTGGGGATGACTTTGGGAGTGCTAACTTGGCAAAGTCGCAATATGGTGCGAGGATTGCCCCTGCGGGAAAAACAGGGTTTGGAACAACAAGTTCGCCGCATTCGCCAACAGGGGCCGAGTCATCCTTTGTGGAAGTGGGTTTGCAAAGGTTCGCGGTAGCTGACGGGCTTTATTCTTTAGTCCTAGACGCACTCCAACCTAAGAAACCGGGTTTTTTACCGAATCTGCGCGCTGCAAGCAAATATGAGGGTGAAAAACCCGGTTTCTGACCACCTTTGAGTAGATGCTAATTATTTTAAATCCGTTAAATCCCGTACATTGCTCGTTGCCGAACTTCCTTCTGTTGTATCACGCAAAGCGAGGCAAAATCTGTGCGAGGGAAGACTGTTGAAGCGGAATTTCGATCGCAAATTCGGCTCCTTTTCCCGGTTCCGAAAAGCACTTCAATGCGCCGCCATGTTGGTTGACAACAATTTCATAGCTAATCGACAGTCCCAAACCCGTTCCTTGGCCGACCGGCTTAGTAGTAAAGAAAGGGTCAAACAACCGCTTCCGAACATCTTCTGTCATCCCCGGGCCGTTGTCAGAAATTTTAATTATTACCTTTTTTTTATCAATTAACTCGGTGCGAATCAGAATCGTAGGAATCAGGCGGGTAGACTTAGAAACTGATGATTGAGTCTTTGTACTAGACTGATTTTTTTCGCCTAATTGCGACTTATTTGCGTTTTTTTTATCGACATTTTCGTATGTATTAGACTCAACCAGAGCGTAAACTGCATTAAGTAAAATATTCATAAATACCTGATTGAGTTGTCCGGGATAGCACTGCACCAGTGGCAAGTCGCTGTATTCTTTGTGAATTTCTATCGCCTCCTGCCCCGGTTTTCCTTTAAGCTGGCTTTGCAAAAGCATAATCGTATTGTTGATACCGTCGTGAATGTTGACTTGCTTCATTTCAGCTTCGTCTAATCTGCAAAAATTCCGCAGCGACAAAACGATGTCGCGCACTCTTTCTGCACCTTGCTGCATAGAATTTAAGACTCTGGGCAAGTCTTCTAGCAAATAATCTAGTTCTATTTTTTCCGCTTCCGCTGCAATTTCCGGTATGAATGCGGGACACTGCTGCCTGTAGATTTCGAGCATCTGCATTAAAGCTTGCGTGTACTCTTTAGCGTGGTGCAAATTGCTGTAGATAAAGCCGATGGGATTGTTGATTTCGTGAGCTACTCCTGCTACTAACTGCCCCAAAGAAGACATTTTTTCTGTTTGAATTAGTTGAGTTTGAGTGCGCTGAAGTTCCAGCAGGGCAAGTTCGAGCTGTTGGGCTTGATGTCTCAATTGTGCTTGCGACTCGCGCATCGCCACGGTTGATAACTCGTGAATTTGCAACTGAGAAAGCAGCAGTTGGTGTACGTCTAAAAGTTTGTAAGTTTCCGGTTCTACTTGTACTACAATTGGTTCGTGGATTAGTTCGGGCGATCGCTCCAAAGACTGCCGCACTGCTGTCATAATTGAGGTGTCGCGATCGAGAACCAACATATCAGTTTTAGTAAAGCGGTAGAGTATGAACAAAGGCTGTTGAGAAAATAACTCCAAGCTGTAGGGGCGGCTCATGTGTTCAAAATAACGCCGCCGCGAAATCATCCCTATAAACTTTCCTTGCTGAGTGATGATGATGCCCGGAACTAAAGGGTTTGCTTGAAAAATTTTAGCAACTTCGTCTCCCGGACACTCAGATTCTAGGAGAAAGTCGTACAGGGTTAATTCCTGTAGAGTCGATCGCAAACCAAGCGACGATTTTAGGGGACTCAACCCGTCAGTTTCATACACTGCTCCCTCCTTTGGTAATTGGCAGTTGTGGTTTGCTGCTGGAGTATTGCCTACTATTTAGAAGGCTTTTTCAACTCTTTTTATAGCTTAGTCATCAACTTTCCTCTGCTCCCTCGAATCCAGTTAATTCAGCAGGATTTTTTTCCTTAAATCGTGCTGGTGTCACCAGAAATGATATTGCAGGTTAGATTGATTTAACAGCAGACACCCCTTTGAAACCTGACTATGTATTGAATTTTATATATCCAAGATTTTACTAATCCGAATATAACAGTCATAACTATTTTTAATGTTTGATGACATTAAATTGGTTCAGATGGATAGACATCTGCGACCTGTGGCAGTACATTTCGTATTGCCCCTTGCGTAAAATTATATTACAATAAGACAAGAATAGCGACAAATCAGCAGCCGATCGCCCGATTTGAAAATTCAGGCAAAACAGGTTTCCGGCAATTGCCAAGAAATGTCAATTGTCAGTTTTTTTGCACAAATGCCGATCGCACTCAACCCGAAGATTGTATTGTAGGTAGTCTCAGAGCCAAGGACAGCCGATGGCGAGCAATTTGTCAAGTTCGGCAGCTTATACTTTAGCCGCATCGAGACTCCAAAGCTTCACCAACGAAATTTTTCCCGGCAGATGCTAAAGTTGTGCGATCGCAGCTAAAACTCACATTCGACACATCCGCTTGATGTGCCTTAAAATTTTCCAGAAAAGTACCATCGGGTTCCCAACTTGAGATTCAAACTTTGTCGCTGGCAAATCGGACACGGAGAATCAAGAGGAAGCAGAAGCAAATAATTCTATTTTACCTTTCCGTTTCCCCAAATTCAACTTCAATGTGAACAAGTTGGTTTAGTTGCGGTAATATTTCGATCATTATTACTTCTCCTCCCCCTTGATTTTAGGCAATTCTCATTAGAAACTCTAAGATGTTGATTTGAGGAACCTCGGGGGGTCGGGTTTGATGTGGCGATCGCACTGAGCTAAATTGAAATAACATTTGAGGAAAGTAAGCGACGGTTTTCATGTGCGGTTTCCCGAACGAGAGGTGGTAATTGTATACACGGCGGGACGATCGTACTTTCAGTACAATGTCAGTATTTCAACCTGTACACCTGTTGAGCCTGAGTCTCTGAGAGTGTGGAAGTCGCTCTCATCCTTTCGTTGTCTGGATTGGACGCTTTTCAAGGATTAGGCGGTGCGAGGGCCAGAAGCAGACAGTTAACCAAACGGCACAAGGAGATAGGGACAGATGGGATAAGCCCAGAAGCGAGAGAGTCAGAGAATTTTCATCATCATACCTTCAGAAAATCACGACAGCAGCAGCAATATCACCCAAAAGAATGATTGATTCAAAAAAAGTTGCGTGTTATATTTCAATATCATTCTATACAAAAATACTTTTACCTAAAAGGAGAACAAAAAATGGACACACCTACTGATCGCGCACAAGAACCAGTCGGGACAAGAGAGCTCGAATCAATACCTGTATCTGAAAAAGTTTCTGCCCAAAAAGTTTCTGAGGTTAATTTTGAAACGACTCCTCTAGAAACCCCTGCTTATACTCAGGAAAAAGTTAGCGTCGAGGAGGTAAAAATTAACGGCGACGATTTGGTTGCTAAAGTTAAAGAACTGATTCACGAAGGAAATATCCGCCGCATCATTATCAAAAATGAAGAGGGACGGATCTTAGTAGAAGTTCCTTTGACAGTGGGAGTAGTCGGCGGAGTCATCGGTGCGGCGTTGTTTCCAGTCATTGCAGCAGTAGGAGCGATAGGTGCATTAGTAGCTCACATGACCATCATCATTGAAAGAACAGAATAAAAAAATTCGTAAGGATTCAGGTCAAAAAAACTTCGGTGACAAAAGTTGGTAAAATAAACCAATGAAAAAGCCCGCAGCAACCAGAAAGCAGAAAAAAACCGAAATATAGCAGTTGAGCCAAGCTTAACTTGTAGAAATGGTACTGGGGCTGCAAAAAATCATTGAATAATTGCAAGAAAAACTAGGGATTGCTACGGGCAAAAATCCAACCACCAGTCAGACTTGCTTCACTACGTTCGCAATGACAGGAAATCCTAGTACGTGCATCCAGGATTAACTGGTTCCCAGGCTGGAGCCTGGGAACTGAGGAATGAGAAATAACTTCCACAAACTTGTGGAAGTTATTTAATTCTCATTCCTTAGTCCAAACCGAGAGTTAAGCAACGTTTGCACGCGCCCGATTCAGAGACATGGATTAGGGCGTACTGCAATAGAAGGATAGGCAGAAATTAATCGCTTAAAACAGCTTTTTCCTCTGTTGTTGGATACCGAAGCAATTTATCAAGAATGGGAGCGACTGGCGATCGCAAATAAGGTTGTAGGTGTTAACGTTTATGATGCGCGGCTAGTAGCTGCTATGCTAGTTCATGGTTTAACCCATATCCTAACTTTTAACATTGCTGATTTCGCTCGTTATTCACAAATTACGGCTGTTAATCCTCCAACTGTAAAGCCTTGATTAATTGGGAATTTAACAGAAATTATACTCTGAGCAAAAAACAGGCAAGATGCCTGTTCCACAAAAAGCTAATTTGATTGTGGGGAGTAGGAGTTGGGCCGGAGAGCCCGCCCTTAGATTTTACCGGGTGTGAGCAAAATTAGCTGTTTTGATAAGATCGATCGCACTTCATCCAATCCCATCTCCACATCCGCCAAAATCTCTCCCACAGTTCTGGTATTGCAACCTTGCAAAAACTCAAATTCAGCACTTGACAAATTGACCAATTGGTAATTGCAATCAAACACTTGTTGACTCGGCCAACCGTGCATACAACCACTCAACTCAGGAATTGCCGCCAAAAGTGCCTTATCGTCCGACCAATCAATCTTATTAACAGGCTTTTTGCCCAAGAAAAACTCGTAATGAGTGATTTCCGTATCCAACAATTCAATTAATCGATAAAGCTCCCGTTCCGTCAAACCCTGAGCTCTTTCTATCAATTCCGGCGCTTTCCCCAAAAGTCTTTCTAACTGCCAATATCCCGGATTTGAGAAACCGATAAATTCCAATCCCGAAGCGTCAATTAACTCGAACAAAGTCTCGATATTGTAGTCAATTTCCTGCGGGTGAACGTACATATCAGCAAAACATTCGTCCCGCTGATTTTCTCCTGCCCAACGCTGTTTTTCGTACTTGACAAGACGGTTGTTTTCTGGTAGAGAAGCAAAGATTTGACGACCGACTTTCACACCATCGGGATAGTCACCTTTTTGGGAACCTTGGAGAAGTCCGATCGCCCTTTGCATGAGTTGAATTTCCCAGCGTCCGAGCTCAGCATACACAAAAATGTGCATCAAACCGCCCGCCGCCAACTTCGCCGCCAGGGCTTGAATGCCCCGGATCGGATCGGGTAAGTGGTGCAGCACACCCACGCAGTTGATCAAATCAAACTCGCCCTCTAACTCGGCGGCATCGTACAGGCTGAGGTGGCGGAAATCTGCTTCGCGCGCTCCCGATCGCCGACAGCGTTCTTGTGCTACCTTCAAAGCACCCGCACTCAGGTCGATCGCCGTCACCGAAGCTTCGGGATTGAGGTGAATCAGATAATCGGTACTCGAACCCGTGCCGCAGCCAGCATCTAAAATCCGAACATCTAGTTTTGGCGGCTTTTGGCCGGTGCAAAAATTGTAAGCATCAGGCCAACTCCAGCGCCAGTTGTAGCCTGGGGGCGGTTCATCTGACAAAGGATCGGGCGGGAAAGGGAAAGTATCGTAAAGCCGCCGCACGGCAGCACTGATATCGGGTGTAGTATCCATAGGTGACATTTGTTGGGCTTGGGGATTCGGGATTGGACTGACAACTGACCGCTGACCACTGACCGACAGCAATTTGATCCGCGCCCCCCGGATTTATCGGTGGGGTCGATTCTTCAATCTAAAATCTAAAATCTAAAATCTAAAATCGGTTGACAGCTTCTGCGTAATAAAACTTATCATTTTTTCTCATATAAGCTCTCTTAAATCTATACAATAAATCTCGACAGGCTTTTTAACAAACGAGGACTGTCAATAGCCCACCGCTGAACTGTCGGGTAAAGCGGAGGCGTCTTTCAAAAGAGCAACAGGTCTCGAAACAGGCAGAAGAAAATTTTTGATTTTCTTTTCCTTTAATTCAAGGCACTGGCTGCAATCGCCCAAAGGCAACTCTCCTGCCGAGTCTTTTTTTCCACGGGTATACCGACGGATCGCAGCGGAGGGAGTACCCCGTGCCTGCCTTCGGATCGGACATTTACCCGCAGGCAGAAAGATGAAACCAAAACATTTTAATCTAAGAAAGTAAGCGCGCCCGAACCTCGTGACAGGTAAAGGCAAAAAGTAAACAAAGCAAAAATACCTACTTTGACCTGCATGAGAAGGCAAGGTTAGTCTGGTTAAATGCTGCAACGATTTAGATAGGGAGCGAAAGAGTCTAATGACTGTAAAAGCAAGTGGTGGAAGCTCGGTTGCGCGTCCGCAACTATATCAAACTGTACCGGTCGCAACAATTTCGCAAGCAGAACAGCAAGACCGCTTTCTACAGCGGGGCGAACTCAGCGAACTGGCAAGTTATTTCAGTTCCGGGGCTCTTCGGATCGATATCTCTGCGACGCTGACCCAAAACTCGGAACTGATAGTATCCCGCGCAGCTAACCGGATTTTTACCGGCGGTTCCCCGCTGGCATTTTTGGAAAGACCACAAGAACCTGCGATGGCTGTAGCAGGGGCGGCACGTGGCGGTTCGGCGAATGTCTCTGAAGGCATGAAACTGGGAAATGTCACCTACGTAGAAAGCCGCTCTGGCGGCAACGGCGGTGGCGGCGGCGGATTCTTGGGGCTAGGAAATCTATTTTCTGGCAACGGTGGCGGCTACAGCGGCCCAATCCCAGCAGGATTTCAGCCGATCAATGTCTCGCGCTACGGCCCGGGCAACATGACCAAATCTCTGCGGGACTTGAGCTGGTTTTTGCGTTACATCACCTACGCAATTGTCGCTGGCGACCCGAATATTATTTCGGTGAACGTGCGCGGATTGCGGGAAATCATCGAAAATGCTTGCTCTTCGGCGGCCACAATTGTGGCAATGCAGGAAATGAAGGCAGCATCTTTGGGCTATTTCCGAAACAATGCAGAGGCTAGTGCGATCGTCGGACAGTATTTCGACGTAGCAATTACCGAATTCAAAGCTCCCACACCTTCAGACAAGGTGCGGCAGCGCGAAAGCAACGACCAGCAAGGGCTGCAACTGCCTCAGATTTACTTCAACGCAGCCGAGCGACGGTCGAAATTCGTCATGAAAACCGGTCTGTCTTCGGCCGAAAAGATAGAAGTAGTCAAAGCAGCTTACCGCCAAGTATTCGAGCGCGATATTACCCGCGCATACAGCCAAAGCATTTCTGACTTGGAATCCAAGGTCAAAAATGGCGAAATCTCGATGAAAGAGTTTATTCGCCGCCTTGGCAAATCTCCTCTGTACCGTCAGCAATTCTACGAGCCGTTTGTCAACAGCCGCGCTGTAGAACTTGCCGCCCGCCACTTCCTCGGCCGCGGTTTGAGCTCGCGGGAGGAATTTAGCAAGTATTTTGCGATCGTCAGCAAAGGCGGCCTGCCAGCCCTCGTAGACGCGATGGTTTATTCCCAGGAGTATTCCGACTACTTCGGCGAAGAAACAGTGCCTTACCTGCGCGGTTTGGGCCAAGAAGCTCAGGAGTGTCGCAACTGGGGCCCGCAAATTGATTTGTTCAATTTCAGCGCTCCGTTCCGCAAGGTTCCTCAGTTCATCACCTTGTTTGCTGGCTACACCCAGCCTCTGCCAGACCAGCACGTTTACGGTGTTGGCAATGACCCCTTAGAAATTCAGTTCGGCGCGATTTTCCCGAAAGAAACTCGCAACCCCAAGAGCCGTCCAGCTCCCTTCGGCAAAGACACTCGCCGTATCCTGATCCGTCAAGGTGCGGGGATTGACAATCAGTTGAGCAATCCGGCGGCTCGCGGTGCTGCTCCTGGTTCTCTGGGCCCCAAGGTCTTTAAATTAGACCAGTTACCGAGCAACTATGTTGCTTCCAAGAAAACTGCCCGCGGTGTCTCCAGCAGCTACAGCAATTCTTCCAGTGTCAAATATACCGAAAGTTCCACCCAAGCGGTGATTCGGGCTGCTTACCTGCAAGTGTTTGGTCGCGATGTGTTCGACGGGCAGCGCCAAAAGGTAGCGGAAATTAAGCTGGAAAACGGCGAGATTCCGATGCGCGAGTTTATTCGGATGTTGGCGAAGTCTGATGTGTTCCGCAATATGTACTGGAGCAAGCTCTACGTTTGTAAGGCGATCGAGTACATTCACCGCCGACTCCTGGGACGCCCTACCTACGGCCGTCAGGAAATGAACGCTTACTTTGACATTTGCGCCAAGAAGGGTTTCTACGCGCTAGTCGATAGCATCATGGACAGCATGGAGTACAACGAAGCTTTCGGGGAAGATACAGTGCCCTACGAGCGCTATGTGACTCCCGGTGGTTTGTCGATGCGGACGATGCGATCGGGTTCCATCGCTGAGCAAAATTTCCAAGCTCAGACGCCCGAAACTCCTCGGTTTATTGAACTGGGTACAGCAGGCAACCGAGGCGATATCGAGTTGCAAAGTCGGATTGCTCAAGGTGTTAGCAAGCGGCGCGAACAAACTAAGATGTTCAAGCTGACGACAACTTCGGACAAAGTAGCTTTGAAAACTTTAATTCAAGCTGCTTACCGTCAAATTTTTGAACGCGATTTAAACCCCTACGTTGTGAAGAATGAATTCACGGCGCTCGAAAGCAAACTGGGCAACAATGAAATCAATCTCAAGGAGTTCATTGAGGCTTTGGGCTGCTCGTCGCTGTACATCAAACAGTTCTACGCACCTTATCCCAATACTAAGGTAATTGAGTTGGGTACGAAGCACTTCTTGGGCCGTGCTCCTCGCAATCAAGCGGAGATTCGGACTTATAACCAAATCTTGGCAAGTAAAGGGATTAAGGGCTTTATCAACGCGATGTTGAACAGCGTTGAATATGCTGAGGCTTTTGGTGAGGATACTGTTCCTTACCGCCGCTTCCCGACTCTACCTGCTGCTAATTTCCCGAATACTGAAAGACTGTACAACCAGTTGACTAAGCAGAATGGTGAAATTGTGGTTCCGAGTTTTGAGCCTGTGGCTGCGATCGACAGAAGCTAACAACAAACTGCAAGAAAGTTGATTTTGTAGGTTGACAAAAATCCCTCGCTATGGTAATGCTGTAGCGGGGGATTTTTGGTAATGTTACGCTGTTGATCGATCGGCGAGTCCCATAGTCCGACAGGGATTGAACTCCCTGTGTCCTAGCTAAAGTCCTTGCTATGAGGACTGAGGTGGGCGATCGTTTGATTTGGCGTTTCAGTCGGTTTTAACTGATATCTTGCACCATTCTCAATTAGCCCTAGGGGCGGGTTCGCCAACAGCCTTAAAGCTTGCAAATAGGTTCTATAAACCCGCCCGACCCCACGAAAAATCCTCTTATTGATATTGCTGCAAGATGTCAGTTAAAACCGACTTTAACTCTCTCGACGGGGATTTCTATCACTGCTAGGACTCAAAGCAAAACCCGATCGCCCCAAAAGTGCGATCGGGGTCGATCGATGAGTCCGAGAGTCCGACAGGGATTGAAATCCCTGTCTCATAGCTGAAGTCCACTTAAGTGGACTAAATTGAACCACAGTTTGATGAGACTGAGAAATTTGATAACGGGCAGGCAAGCGTGAGAAATGGTTGGCAATTCAGTATGGTCTCTGACCACGAATTTCTTGATGGTACCCGCCACGTGATTTATCCGTGGAATCAACCCAAAATCGAAAATCGAAAATCCTCAAGAAAGAGCATTTATCCGTGGGGTCGCCTCTAAAATCTAAAATCTAAAATCTAAAATCGATTGACTGTACTGAGTATATTTAGGATTTGAATAATTAAACTAACTGCCACTCAAGAATACCAAACTACAAAGTATAGGACGAAAAGAATATGGGTTTGTCGATCTAAGCTGTTGTGCATTTAATTTGTATGTTAACGGCGGGCTTTCGGGCCCAAGCCCTACTTCCCACAAGAGAAAAAATTTATTTTACTATGCAATTTAAATGCGGATTAGCTTATTGATTTCGCTAATCTTAGGATTATTAATTACAGCCATGATTAATCGGTTAATGGCGATATAGCAACCGCCTTGGCGGTTTCTATACTAGCGTGTTTTTTTATTCAAACTGACAACAAGTATTTTTTGTATCGGAGGCGGAATATGGATAATTTATCGGACAATTCAGCATAGAAAACACAATATATTGGTTTATGAAGTCGGGGCGGAAACTTGCACCCGCCCTTTAGATATTCGGTTAACCGTACTCAAATAGCCACTTTAACGCGAGAACATTACCGCCCACTCTTCGTCGTTGATTTCAATATACAAAATTGCGATCGGCACAGACAGATCCATTACCTAGTTATCGGGCATTAGTGATTTCCCTTCATTCCCTATAGGCAAAAATTAGGTATAATTGGTTAGCGCGTATTATGATAAAAGTTTAAAAAAAGAAGGGCCAGGGAGGGAAGAACCCAAACGCGATAGTGATGAGTCATTACCCATCTAAAATCTAAAATCTAAAATCTAAAATCTAAATTTGTATGAGCTACATCAAGATATTGACCGCAAAATAAAACAGCACAATAAACGGGCCACTTGTTCTGATTAGTAAAGTAGCGAAATGAATAAGGTATTAGGGCATAATGTTGTGAAAGATGGAACAGGGTATGGAACTAAATTTACAGAAATTTTATAGCGCCTGCAATCCCAGCTACACCCTGGCAGTAGCAAATCAACAAGACCGACAATACTATATCGATTTCTCTTCAGTGCGGGGCGGCACGATCGTAGAACAATTGGAGCGCACCATCAGCCGTCTGTCCCCCGATTCACCTACCTGTCAATTATTCACCGGTCACATCGGCTCTGGTAAATCAACTGAATTGCTGCGGCTACAAGCTCAATTGCAGCAACAAGGATTTCATGTTGTTTATTTTGAGTCGAGTAAAGACTTAGACATGGCAGATGTAGATATCACTGACATTTTATTGAGCGTTGCTCGTCAGGTGAGCGAAAGTATCGAGAAAATGAAAATCAAGCTGCAACCGACGGGTTTTAAAGCTTTGCTCAAAGGGGTTGCTGATGTTTTTCAAACTCAAATAGACTTGAGTGCTGAAGCTAATGTCCCTGGTTTTGGGGAAATAAATGCCAGCACGGAGGGAGAATTTTCTCTGTCTTTGGGAATTGGGAAAATTACTGCTAAGGCGAAAGATGCTCCGAATCTGCGATCGGAGTTAAGGCAATATTTGGAGCCGCGAACTAACGTAATTTTAGATGCACTGAATAAGGAGTTGCTGGAACCGGCTAACCAAGAACTGAAACGCCAGGGAAAACAGGGACTTGTGGTAATTATCGACAATCTCGATCGCATACACCTGTGCGCGAAACCGACGGGGCGACTGCAGCCGGAATACCTGTTTGTCGATCGCGGCGAACAATTGGCAAGACTAAATTGCCACGTCGTGTATACAATTCCTTTGGTGCTGATTTTCTCTAACGATTTGGGCCAGTTGACCAATCGATTTGGGGTAGATCCGAAGGTTTTGCCGATGGTGCCGGTGCAGTTTAGCGATGGTTCTGAGTGTTCTGAGGGTGTGGAATTGCTGCGGCAAATGGTTCTGGCGCGGGCTTTTCCAACGGTGCATCCTTCACAGCGCTATGCTTTGGTGGGCAAAGTTTTCGACTCTGCGGAAACTCTCGATCGCCTGTGTCGAGTCAGCGGCGGTCATGTCCGCAATTTGCTGCAACTACTGTATGGCTGTCTGCAGAAACAAGACCCTCCTCTGTCGCGGGAAACTTTGGAAAATGTGATCGTCCAGCGCCGCCACCAGCTTACTTTGGCGATCGAACCTGATGAGTGGCAATTGCTGCGCCAAGTATCCGTTACCAAAACTGTGAACGGGGAAACTAAATACCAAATATTGCTGCGGAGTCTCTGGGTTTTTGAATACCGTTACGGCGAAGATTATTGGTTTGATGTCAATCCGATTTTGGCTGACGCCAAAGAGTTTCGGGAAACAGTTGAGAGTTGAGAGTTGACAGTTGACAGTTGATGGTTGAGAGTTGATGGTTGATGGTTCATGGTTGAGAGTTATCTCCGCCTAATCATAAACAGTCAACAGTCAACTAACAAAAATGATTAAAGGCACGACTAAACTGTTGGGAGTAATTGGTCATCCCGTCGAACATTCTTTGTCGCCGGCGATGCACAATGCTGCTATTTCCCACTTGGGAGTCGATTTTGTTTACTTGCCGTTTCCGGTAAAACCAGGGGATTTAAAAGCTGCTCTTGCAGGATTTGCGGCGATCGGCGTTCGGGGATTTAGCATCACGATTCCCCACAAACAAGCAATCTTACCGCTGTTGTCAGAAGTTTCCCCGATCGCCCGATCGATCGGCGCAGTCAATACCGTATACCTGACTGACAAAGGTTGGTGCGGCACAAATACAGACGTTGAAGGCTTTCTCGCGCCCCTGCAAACCCCCCCAACCCCCCCTTACCAAGGGGGGGCTAGGGGGGATTCCGAAGAAACGGGCAATACGGCAGTCGAATCCTGTCCCCCCCCTTACCAAGGGGGGGCTAGGGGGGGTTCCGAAGAAACGGGCAATACGGCTGTTGAATCCTGTCCCCCCCCTTACCAAGGGGGGGCTAGGGGGGGTTCCGATTGGAGTCAGAAAGTAGCGGTAATTTTGGGGAATGGCGGGGCCGCGAGAGCTGTTGTGGCTGGATGCGCTCAATTGGGATGTGCAGAGATTCACGTTGTCGGCCGCAACGAACAAAATTTAGGGGAATTTCAGCAGAGTTGGGTCAATTCTCCGATGCCCGTGCATAATTTGCAGGTGCATACTTGGGATAATTTGTCAAGCTTAATCTCGCAGGCAGATTTGCTGGTGAACACGACGCCTGTGGGGATGTATCCGCAGGGGGAAAAGTCGCCGGTTGCGGCTGGTGAGATCGATCGAATTTCAGCAGGTGCGATCGTCTATGATTTAATTTACACCCCTAATCCTACCCAGTTTCTCAAAGATGCGAAGCTTCGGGGAGCGCGAGCTATTGACGGACTCCCCATGCTAGTTCAACAAGGAGCAGCCGCCTTAAAAATTTGGCTGGATCAAGAATCCGTCCCAGTCGATGTGATGCGCCAAGCCTTGCGCCAGCATTTAGGTCTAGATTAATGCCATTTCTTCAAAAAGTAGCTGTAGTTTTCAGAATTCCTATAAGCAGGAATTTGAGGCCCAATTCGCGCTAAGCTGAGAATTAAAATATACTTGCCCCCCCATTTATGAAATTTCGAGCTATCAGCCTTTTTTTTGCTACTTGCCTAATCGGAATTTTTAGTTTGGTATTCACTCCACCTGCTTGGGCTTTGACGCAGATTAAACTTTCAGACCTTTCTTATCGCGAATGTCCGGCAGAAATGGGAGAAGGAACAGTCACCAGCGGCAGTTCTATGGAAGCTACCTGCTTTTTGATTACTGGGAAAGCTGAAAATAGCACCGGCAAACCAGTTGTCAATGCCGATATTTTCGGCCGCATTTATGATGCTGACGACAATCCGGTGATGCAAAACCGGACTCGGTTGGGTTCTATAGAAGAAGTTCCTCCCGGAGTTAGCGATTTTCAGCTCAGAATTTCCGTTGCCGCCAATCAACGAACACCTTTGAAGCTCAAGCAATTTAAAGCTACAGGTTTTACTGGCGTGGTTCGCCGCTAACGAAACTCTTGGAGATTTTGGGTTGGCTGCCGATGAAATTGCGATGCAGTTTTCGATTTTCGATTGTTGAGCGGCCGGCAATTTCTCATTTCTAATTTACGATAAACTCCCCAGCTTTTCAACCGGGGAGTTAATCTAAAAATGTCAAATCTAAAATTTAGTTGCCGGCGGCTAGGTCTGCCAAACAATTTACGCTCGATGCTGAAAAACTTAAGCTTTTCCAACTACAAAGATGTTTGCAGGCTGGTCAAAAGACCGATCAAGAATTCCGAGCCGAATTGCAGTACAAAAAACGCAATTAGTGGTGAAAAGTCAATCCCTCCCAAGGGGGGGATAATCGAGCGGAATAGATTGAGGTAAGGGTCTGTTAACTGACTCAAAATTGAAAACGGGGGGTCGTACCAATTGATGTTAGGGAACCAGCTTAACAGCACCCGAATAATCATCAGGGCTACATAGATTTGCAGAAATGTGGACAGCGTGGTTGCCAAAAGGCCTAGGGAATAACTCATATATTCTCGTTGAAGTTTGAGTAAAGTTTACAGACACTTTAACTTAAAGTTTAGCATAGGTCGGGGAGAGGGGGAGCATGAGGCTGTTTACGGGCGGGCTAGAAGAGTAACGACCCACAATAAAATTCACTCTTGGCTTCACAGGCCCGAAAGGCCTGTTAAGCGAGAATGGTGCAAGATGTCAGTAGCCCCCATCGATCGGCCCGACTAATCTAAAATTTTAAAGGGATTCAGGAGTCTTGGGCGATCGAACCCTCGCTGCCCGACGCCGGCGCGTTGCCGTTTACGTCGCCGAGTTGCAGCCGCACGTCATCTATTGCCTGATTGAGCTGGGCAATTTTATCTTCTAAACTCAGCCTTGCTACTTCCATCCCTTCGGCTTCGAGTTGGCTGGCTTTCCTCTGGCGGATCTTTCTTGTCTTTGCTTCTGAAGGTTCACTCAGCAAAGCTTCAGCAGCGCGCCGCGACAGCACCGCGCCCAAAACGGCACCCACCAAGCCGCCAACTGCGGCTCCGGCAATAAATCCCCCCGTAAAACCCTCTCGATTGCTCATGGCTCAACTCAACAGCGCGATATTTCTTTGATTTGTTTATTTTGACACTCTCCCGGTGAGAAACCGGCAGACGATTTTAGATTTTAGATTTTAGATTTTAGATTGAGATGCCCAGCGCGAAAAATCATCCGCAAAGAGAAAGCCTAATGAGCATCAAGTCGGTTAGTTGTCAGGTAAGGCGAGAATTCCGACTTCCGAGTTAAAGCGGATCATTTCCAAAGATCGATCGCCATACAAATCTTCTATGTGTTCCAAGCAGCACTCGATCGCGAAATCGTTCAATTGGGCCGGCTCAACGCCGTACATTTCCTCAAACACCTCTGAGTCTACCCGACAAAAGCGCGGTCGATCGGCATAAATTCCGCATTCTCTGGTGGTTTTGTCAAAATTGATACACCAACCGTCATCTCCGACTAAGCTCAAATAGAGCGATAATTCGTCTTCTGATAAATACTCGTCTAAGTCTGGGCGCTCTGTTGGGTCGAGGTAACAACAAGCACCGCACTGCTTTACGCAACGCCAAGTAGCCATAGTTTGATTTTAGATTTTAGATTTTAGATTTTAGATTTTAGATTCGGAGCATTATGTGGAAAATGCCAAACTTTAGGAGATTTGGGCTCTTCAAGTATATCAATTGCCAGCGCCGGAGGCCCATATCCCGAAGGGGCGGTTGGATTTGAGATTTGAGATTTGAGATTTGGGAGACTTTCCGGGAAGGGGCATCAAGTCCGCAGTTCCCTGTGACCAAGACTTTCTTCATGTGGTACCCGCCACGTGATTTATCCGTGGAATCAATCCAAAATCGAAAATTGAAAATCCTTGCGTCCCCCGAATTTATCCCTGGGGTCAATCCAAAATCTAAAATCTCAAATCTAAAATCGAATGACTGAGAGGTCGATCGTAGTTTACATTTTGTTGAATTTTGTAAAGTTCCTTAAAAAATATGGTCGATCGCCCGGTAAAATCAGAAGCGGATTTTCTAATGCAACAATCTAGACTTAATCACTACAGTCAGGAGGACAAATGGACTTTATAACCGATCTTTTCAGTGGTATGGGTGGTGTAGACTACCAACTCATTGTTCAGGTAGCTTTACTCGCAGCCGTCGTGCTTTCTGGCCCGATCGTGATTTTTCTCTTGGCAGCTAAAGGCGGCGACCTGTAATTATAGCACGCTAGGCGGCGATCGAGAGTTGGGAGTTTTGAGTTTTAAATTAGGCAAAATTCACAACGCTCGATCGCCAAATTTCCCAGCAGCACGAGCTTTCTTATCAAATACCAAGGGCGTGTTTAGCAGTTTGAATCAAATTCTCAAAAAAAGGTAGAGATACATCGACTTCTCTAGCATCTTTGCGGGAGTTACCTAACAAACCGATGTTTTGTCCGGGTGCAACAGCCAAAACTTGCCCTTGAGAGTTGCGAATTCTCAATTCCTCGATCGAGCCGGCGGGAGACAGACTGCAAGAATAAGTGCGATCGCAATAATCAAACTCAACTTTTCCGAACCTCGGTGGCCTGGAAGTAGCAGCATTTGCCGGTAGCCGAACGCCCAACAATTCTAACTCAACCGATGTCTTGCCATTAAAACTATTTTCCCGCAATCGGTAAGCAAGATCAACCCGCCGAGGCAAAGGAAAATATTCGCCCCAACGCCAAGCAATCGCCTTCACACTAGCCGATACATTTCCATCTTGAGTTGCAGTTAATTTAACGTGACCTCCTTTACCAACAATTTTCTGTTCAGTTATGCAAACATTAGGCGTCCAAAATACAGGAGCCTTATTTTCAATCCCGCAAGGTTCCAGAGCATCAATTTGTCGGTAAAGGTCAAGATTAATCTCAGCCAAATCTGCTCGCACGTCAACTGAAACCAGCGGTTTTAAGTGTTCCGGCTGCAAACATTGATTGGCAAAAATTGACAATTGGCTGCGGAATTGTTCGATATTCTCAGCAGGCATAGAAAAACCGCCAGCCGCTTTGTGTCCGCCAAATTTAGTTAATAAATCCGCGCAAAAATTCAGCCCATCAAATACATTAAACTCAGGAATTCCCCTCGCCGAACCCCGGACAATTTTAGCGGGCGGGCACGGGGGAACGGAGGAGGATGAGGTTGTAGGGGCGGTGCCCCCGTGCCCGCCCTCATCCTCAAAAGTACCAATAAACACAGGTACGCCGTAGCGTTCCACCAACCGAGAAGCTACAATCCCGATCACCCCGTGGTGCCAACCGGGCTGCACCACAACTAAAACTCGTTCTTGCTGCAAGTCGATCGCCCTTTCCTCACACCAAGCAATTGCTTCCTGCTCAATTTCCTGGCACAACTCCTGCCTGCGCTGATTAATTTGTTCGCACTGCATCGCGTTTTTGAGAGCCAATTCGCGATCGTCCGTAGTCAGCAACTCTATCACAATTTGAGGGTCAGCCAGCCGCCCCACAGCATTAATCCGGGGCCCAAGCCTAAAACCAATATCTTCAGGCTTTAACGAATTTTGAGTAGGGGCGGTGCCCCCGTGCCCGCCCTTGAGTTTTGAGTTGAGAATAGATGAACTTTCCGCACTTCCAGGCTGCACTCCCGCCACCTGAATCAAAGCCTGAATACCCGCCAATTGCGAGTGAGGCAACAGCCGCAAACCCCGCTTTACCCAGCGCCGATTAACTCCAGTCAAAGGTGCTAAATCCGCAATAGTTCCCAACGTGAATAACTCCAGCAGGGGATTTACCAACCCCCCAACTTTCTGCATATCCTGAGCCAAAGTAATAGCCAAAACATAAGCCACGCCTACGCCAGCTAAACCGCGATAAGGTGAAGATTCCGCGATTAATTTCGGGTTGAGAATAGCATCAGCCGGCGGCAGTTTTGGCGGCAAATCATGGTGGTCTGTAATAATAACTTTGACACCGAGTTCTCGTGCCCTGGAAACCGGGCCGTAGGCTGCAATTCCGTTGTCAACCGTGAGAATGAGAGCGACACCTTCCGAGTGAAATTCTTCTACAATGCGATCGTTAATCCCATAACCTTCTCGCATCCGGCTCGGAATAGCATAATCCACATTCGCCCCCAGAACCCTGAGAGCGCGTAACAACAAAGCCGTGCTCGTCATCCCGTCAGCATCGTAGTCGCCGCAAATCGCAATTTTTTGCCCTCCCGAAATCGCCTCCCGCAACAATTTGACACTCGCAGCCAAATCTGGAAACTCATCCATTGGCGCCGGCAAAACCAGAGATTCCGGTTCGATAAACCCTTGCACTTCTTTAACCGAATCGATGCCCCGGTTAATCAGCACCTGGGCCAGCAAAGGCGACAAACTGATTTCAGTGGCAAACTGTTCGGCTTGCTGTGTTTGAGGCGAATAAATTTGCCACCGTTGGTTTGGCAATCGGTGAAAATGCGGGGGCACAGATGTCGGTAGCTCTTGCACGGAAGCTGAGGTTTAAAGATACATGATTAATCTTACCGAATTAAGTGCCTCAGTCAATCAATTTTAGATTTTAGGTTTTAGGTTTTAGATTTTAGATTGATGCTGATGAGTTTTTTGGGTAAAATCCAAAGGTTGTTTGTAGGAAAGCTTTTTTCGGAAGCTCTCACCGCACCCAAATAGGGATCAAAGCCCTGCCAACAGTCATGGAGACCAAAAAATTTTAGACCAAAGTTCAAACGCCCCAGATTTATCTGTGGAGTCAATCTAAAATCTCGAATCTCAAATCGACTGGTGGGAGCCGAAGAAATAAGTGTAGCAGGCAGTTGTGCCGCCCGTGCTAGGGCGAGGCTAATTTAATTTAATGAGGAGACTTGCATGAGAGACGATCGACCACCTTGGTTTAAAATGGCATTACAGGTTCGGGGGTCTGTCATTCTCTCAATTTTGCCCCGCGTTTTGCTGTGCGGCGGCTTTGGAGTTTTTATTTCCCTACTGCACTTTTTTAAGTGGCCAGTTTCCTTACCAATTTTGTCGAGTATTGTACCCAGTATAGTCCTGGGTCTACTATTAGTTTTTCGGACAAATACAGCCTACGAAAGATTTTGGGACGGCCGAAAAATGTGGGGAACTTTAGTCAACAACGTCCGCAATTTGGCGCGCCAAATCTGGGTAGCAATTGAGGAAAAAGACCCGCAGGATATCGAACTCAAAAAGTCAGTCCTGCGCCTGTTACCCGCCTTTGCAGTGGCCCTAAAACTGCATTTGCGGCAAGAATCAGTCAATCCAGAGTTGGAGCCGTTAATGTCCCCAGCGCACTACCACAAGCTCAAATCAATGAACAATCCGCCTCTAGAAATTGCCTTTTGGATTGAGGATTACTTGCACGAGCAGTACGAGCGCAATTGCCTCGATGTTTATCAGTTAACTGGTATGAATGAGTTGCTCAACTCTATGATTGATGTATTAGGTGGCTGCGAGCGGATTTTGAAGACGCCTATCCCTTTGGCTTACGCGATTCACCTGAAACAACTATTGTTGCTTTACTGTTTAGCCCTCCCCTTTCAAATGGTGAAAGATTTGGGTTGGGGAACCGGCTTAGTTGTGGCTTTAATTAGTTTTACTTTGTTCGGCATCGAAGAAATCGGCATTGAAATAGAAAATCCCTTCGGGCACGATGACAATGATTTGCCTTTGGACAATATTTGTGCTGCCATGCAGCGCAATATCGACGATTTAATTTCTTTATCTCCTAGCGTTCACGAACACGTGAAAGATAAGTAGAGTCATTCGATTTTAGATTTTAGATTTTAGATTGGTACATAAAATCTAAAATCTAAAAGCTTCGGATTAATTTTTTTTAACAATCAACCGCATTAACCCCGCTAATACTAACAATACAGGTGTCAGCCAATCTCCCCACCGCACGTAAAAAGTCCGAGTTTGCCGCCGATAGATAGTAGCATCTCGGACTTCATAGGTATTAATCCCAGACTTCCAAACCGTCTCGCCGCGAGGATTTACAAAAGCAGAGTAACCCGTATTAGTTGCGATAACTGCCCATCTATCCGTCTCAATTGCCCGCATCACATCTAGAGCGTGATGTTGATCCAACATGGGCGGTTTGTAGTGGGCATTGTTGGAAGCTGTGAGCATAAATTCGCCTCCATTCGCCGCCTGATATCGGAAAATTTCCGCAAAGGCCGAATCGTAACAAATTCCGACAATGGCGCGGCCAAACGGCGTATCAAACAATTGTTGAGAATTGCCGGGTACTAAATGAGCATCTAAGGGCGAAAGTCGATTAATAATCCCGCCTAAGATTTCGTAAAAAGGGATATATTCGCCTAAAGGCACTAGCTTTAGTTTATCGTAGCGGCCGACAATTTCTCCAGTGCGATCGATCGCCAATAAGCTGTTAGTGATACTATTATCTTGCTGTCCGAATCCTCCAACCCAAGCCACAACGCCGCGTTCGAGAATAGCTTGGTAAAAGGAAAGAGTAGAACGCTGATACTCGTTTGTCCAGATAAAAGGCAAAGCGGTCTCTGGAATTAACACAGCATCGACTTTTCTGTCGGCTAACTGTTTGTATCCAGTGGTGTAACCTTCTAAAGCGCGCCCCCAACCCGCTGAGTCAAACTTAATCTCGTTAGGAATATTGCCTTGAATAATGCCAATTTTTAATGATGTTCCCGCCTCTTGAATTAAAGGCCGATTGTACAAACTCCAGCCTGCAATATGCAAAACTAAAAATAAACCCGCAGGCAAAATATAAGCAACCGACTTCTTCCCTCGGACTTCTCCCTTCTTACCTCGGACTCTCTCCTGCTTCCATCCATCCGTTACATCCGTTACATCCGTTACGTCCGTTGCCGAACTTCCTTCTTCCTTCTTCCTTCTTCCTTCAATAAAAGCTTCGGCGATTAAGCCATTTACTGCTACAATAGCGGCTGTTACTGCGCTGGGCCCGGAGAGTTGACCGAGGTGCAATATTGCTAAATTGTGCGGGCTTTGCGTGTAAGATAGTGATGTCCACCACAGCGAACCTGTACTCCAAATACTTTCTAAGGCACACCACAAAGCTGTGCCAATTAAAACGCGAGTTAATGCTGAAAATTTAGAGCTACCCCCCCCAGCCCCCCCTTGTAAAGGGGGGGAGTTAGGAATAGGATTTTTGCTGGGTAAAGTGAGGGAGTTGAGAATTACAAATAGCCACGCCCAAACGGCGACTAAGGCTGCTCCCCAGAGGGTGATGAATGCCCAGCAAAAAAGTGCGATCGCCAAACTCGGCCACCAAGGAACTCCCAACCAAGTCATCGGGTGAATTCCCATAATCCAAGATAAAGCTAATCCGTGATAGCCAATTCCCCAGAGTGAAGGAAGAAGGAAGTTCGGCAACGGATTCTGTAACGGATGTAACGGATGGATTTTGAGGAAAGAAGGAAGAAAGAGAAATTTTTGTTTTTGTTGTTCTATTTTTGGCTTTTGATAACTGACAACCAAAACCCACAGCGGAGCTAATGCTACCCAAGCCAATAGCCAAGCATTTACTGGTGCGGTTGTCAATGCCATCAAAATGCCGCTGAAAAGTGGGATCGCCCAGGCTAATGTTTTTGATTTATGAACCACGAGTTTTTCAAATTTGTGCCTGTTAAATATCGCCACTTTGATGCTTGCCAAAAATAATAATTCTTAATCAATATATCAGATCGATCGGGAAGAAGGGAGTTTGGCAACGAGCAGTGTACGGAATTTAACGGATTTAATGAATTTAACTCACATTTTGCACCCTTCTCAAGAACAGGCTTTTCGGCCTGTTCCACAAAGAGTTAGTTTTCTTGTGGAACAGGCCGAAAAGCCTGTTCCTAAACAATTAATTGAGAATGGTGCAACATCTCAGATTTAACGGATTTAACCGAAAAAAATCTCTCAAATTCTACTTGCTCAAACAAAAAGCGCCCCTATTTCTAGGAGCGCTTTTTGTTAAATCAAAAGCTAAATTTAGCCGTTGATGGAAGGAGCAACCATTGCTACTGGGGTGACTTCACCGGCGGCCAAGTCGAGGGGGAAGTTGTGAGCGTTGCGCTCGTGCATTACTTCCATGCCCAAGTTAGCGCGGTTGATGACATCAGCCCAAGTGTTGATGACGCGACCTTGCGAGTCGATAATCGATTGGTTGAAGTTGAAACCGTTGAGGTTAAACGCCATCGTGGAAATACCCAAAGCGGTAAACCAGATGCCGACAACAGGCCATGCACCTAACAAGAAGTGCAGAGAACGGCTGTTGTTAAAGCTCGCGTATTGGAAAATCAAACGACCGAAGTAGCCGTGGGCTGCAACGATGTTGTAGGTTTCTTCTTCTTGACCGAATTTGTAACCGTAGTTCAAAGATTCAGTTTCGGTTGTTTCGCGAACCAAGCTAGAGGTAACAAGAGAACCGTGCATGGCGGAGAACAGAGCACCGCCGAAGACACCAGCAACTCCCAACATATGGAAGGGGTGCATCAGGATGTTGTGCTCGGCTTGGAACACGATCATGAAGTTGAAGGTGCCGGAGATACCCAAGGGCATACCGTCAGAAAAGCTGCCTTGTCCGATCGGGTAAATCAAGAATACTGCGGTGGCTGCTGCAACAGGTGCAGAGTAAGCGACGCAGATCCAAGGACGCATACCTAAGCGGTAGGACAGTTCCCATTCACGACCCATGTAGCAGAAAATGCCAATCAGGAAGTGAAATACTACCAATTGGTAGGGGCCGCCGTTGTACAACCATTCGTCTAAGGAAGCTGCTTCCCAGATGGGATAGAAGTGAAGCCCGATCGCATTCGATGAAGGCACAACAGCACCAGTAATGATGTTGTTGCCGTACATCAAGGAACCAGCTACTGGTTCGCGGATGCCGTCGATGTCCACTGGAGGAGCAGCGATGAAGGCGATGATGTAGCAGATGGTGGCACTCAGCAAGGTGGGAATCATCAAGACGCCGAACCAACCGATGTAAATCCGGTTTTCAGTGCTTGTGACCCATTCACAAAAGCGTTCCCAAACGTTGCCGCTTTCGCGACGCTGTACGGTTGTTGTCATTTGGTTTATGATGGCTTAATTGAATTTTCAAAGTTCGTTGTGGGGATGCCCCACGCTTATATTAGTAACACCATTCCCTAAAGTTTGCCAAGGGATTTCTGCTGACAATTTCAACATTTTACAAACTTTTACAAAAACTGGATTCTTGGTAAATATTTGTAGTTTTTTACAAAGCAATATTACCCACATAACAGGTAAAATATAGCGGCCTGAAGAACTGAATTTATTAGCTGTAGATGGGTTCAGCAGTTTTAGCAAATTATTTTTGTTCAGGTCGATTCTCTTTCTGTTTAAATATCTCTTAATTACGTCTGGGATAGAGAATTTTTAATATTTATTCACATATACCCTGTGGATTCTGCGAGGGAAAATTTTTATCTGGAGAATAGTGAAAACCGGGTTTCTAGTGCGGGCTGCATTCTCAATAATCTCCAATCAACCGGGTTTATTGACGAAAAAAGAAACCCGGTTTCTGAGGCGCTTGGCAATAGAAATCAACCGGGTTTCTGAGGATGAGTCCGCAAGTTCGGCGTAAAAATTAGGATTTAGCCTGGGGGCCAGTTCATCTGCCGACCGCCGAGAATGTGAAGGTGCAGGTGGTCTACAGTTTGGCCGCCGTCGCTGCCGCTATTAATGACGACGCGATAGCCGTTGCTAAGTCCGAGTTGTTCTGCTACGTGCTTGACAGTCAGCAGCAGGTGTCCCATGAGAGCATGATCTTCCGACTCGGCATCGGCTAATTTGGCAATAGGCTGTTTGGGAATGACGAGGATGTGGACGGGTGCTTGCGGATTGATATCTCTGAAGGCGAGGGCCAAGTCGTCCTCATAAACGATGTCTGCGGGAATCTCTTTGCGGATGATTTTGCTGAAAAGCGTTTCTTGAGTTGTCATCAAAAGTCCTTGGGTCTGAAACCCCGTCCTTACAGGACGGCTTTACGTTGTAATTGAATCCCCTTGCGGGGTAGGGGGGTATGGTTGCCCCCCCGTGAGGATATGGTTGTCCTCAATCTCCCATTTCTGGGGTAAAGTTAGCTTCGCCAATGTTTAGTGAGCTTGTTAGGCTAGCAGCACTGTTCCTGTTACCTGAGAACTGTTTAACCACTAGCGACAGAGCAAGGGACTAGCTTCGTATCCCAGGGTGTCGTGACTCAAAAAACGTAGTCAGTTAAGACTTAGGCTGGTCAGAATGGCTTGTTAGATTTCTCTTTCAAGCCTCATGCCGTCAGGGCTGAGGTTCCTGACGGGTGTTAACGAAGGAAGAAGGAAGAGGGAAGAAGGCCCAAGTGGGAAGTGGGAAGAGGGAAGGCCCAAGTGGGAAGGGAGAAGGGTTCGAGGGAAGAGGGAAGACCCAGCAGGATAGAAGGAAGAGGAGAAAAAGAAGAGGCAAGGAAAAGTTTTTCTTGCCTCTCCCGATATTCATTAGTCATTGTTAATCATAATAGATGATGAATCAAGGACAGGCAAATTAAGGATAAAGAAAAATGCTTGCTAGGGTTTGGAGTGCATCGATCGTTGGAATTGACGCGGTAAAGGTGGGTGTTGAGGCTGATGTGTCAGGGGGGCTACCGAAAATCGTCGTTGTGGGGTTGCCCGATTCTGCGGTGCAAGAAGCTAAAGAAAGGGTTAAGGCTACGCTGAAAAATTCGGGATATGCTTTTCCGATGCGGAGTATTGTGATTAATTTGACTCCGGCGGATTTGCGGAAGGAGGGGCCGAGTTTTGATTTGCCGATCGCCATTGGCATTTTAGCAGCATCAGAACAAGTCAGCGGTCAACTTTTAGGAGATTATTTGTTTTTAGGGGAACTTTCTTTAGATGGGAGTTTACGGCCTGTGGCTGGGGTTTTGCCGATCGCCGCTGCTGCTCAAAAAATGGGTATTTCAGGATTAGTTGTACCGGCTGGTAACGCGCAGGAAGCGGCTTTGGTGCACGGAATATCTGTTTATGGTTTTGAGAATATTTTTGCAGTTACTGATTTTTTGAACAATCCTGAAGTTTATTCGCCTGTCGAAGTAAACGGTCGAGAAGAGTTAGCTAAAACGCGGTTTTCGGGTTTAGATTTAAAGGATGTAAAGGGGCAAATTCACGCGCGGCGGGCTTTGGAAATTGCGGCGGCGGGGGGACACAATTTAATTTTTGTGGGGCCGCCAGGGAGCGGTAAGACGATGTTGGCGAGGCGTTTGCCTGGTATTTTGCCGCCGCTGACTTTTGATGAAGCTTTGGATGTAACTCAGATTCATTCGGTGGCTGGGTTGTTGAAGGATAAGGGAAGCTTGGTGGGCGATCGGCCTTTTCGCAGTCCTCACCATTCAGCATCGGGGCCTTCTTTGGTAGGTGGCGGCAGTTTTCCGCGTCCGGGTGAAATTTCTTTAGCACATCGCGGCATTCTTTTTTTGGATGAATTAACTGAGTTTAAAAGAGATGTTTTGGAGTTTTTGCGACAACCGCTGGAAGATGGTTATGTGACGATTTCTCGAACTAGACAATCCGTGATGTTTCCGGCTCAATTCACTTTAGTTGCGAGTACAAATCCTTGCGCTTGCGGTTATTACGGGGATTCGATTCAACAGTGTACTTGTTCGCCGCAAAAGAGGGAGCAATATTGGGCAAAACTTTCGGGGCCTTTGATGGATCGGATTGATTTGCAAGTGGCCGTAAATCGTTTGAAACCCGAAGAAATTACGCGACAGCCGACGGGGGAGGAGTCGGAACCGGTGCGGGTGAGAGTACAGCGGGCGCGAGAGCTCGCAACTCGCCGTTTTCAGTCGGAATCTAGTTTGCGCTGTAATGCGGAAATGCAAAGCAGTCACATTAACAGATGGTGTCAGTTGGATGATGCTTCTCGGAATTTATTGGAGATGGCGATTCGGAAGTTGGGGCTTTCGGCGAGGGCTAGCGATCGCATTTTGAAGGTTGCTAGAACTATTGCTGATTTGTCGGGGGATGAAAGCTTGAAAACGAATCATGTGGCGGAGGCGGTGCAGTATCGGACGATCGATCGAATGCAGTAAGTCAATCGATTTTAGATTTTAGATTTTAGATTTTAGATTTTAGAGGCGACCCCACGGATAAATGCTCTTTCTGGAGGATTTTCGATTTTCGATTTGGGATTGATTCCACGGATAAATCACGTGGCGGGTACCACATGAAGAAATTCGCTTGTCAGCAGCGGCTCAAAAGACACAATCCCCCGATCCCCGACTTCTTAAAGAAGTTGGGTATTTAACAGTTGATTCGGCGATTTAAATTGCTTCTAAACATACGAAGTCGCAGCAGAGGGGGACGAAGGGATTGAGGGGGTATTGAAGCTCGATTGATGTTGTCCCATTATTTAATTGAGCCACTGAAACGCCCCGATGTTCCCATGTTTATTGTCTGATTTTGTGCTGCATGGTGCCAGTATCACTTGTGACCGAAAGCATCCAGGATACCCGCCACGTGATTCATCCGTGGAGAAATCAAAAACGTGTATCCGATAAGCAAGCCCCCGAATTTATCTCGCGCAAGTCAATGCTTCAATCTAAAATCTAAAATCTAAAATCTAAAATCGATTGACAGTTGCGTAAGTTCTGTTAGTGTTAGATTGGGGGAGGTCACAGCAAACCAAGGCAGCAGTTAAAGTGGCGAGCGAGGAAGCTTTAGACCAACTGCCCGAAAGCTAATCAACTGAAGTTTATCAGCACGTCTACAAATCTTATTCTGAGGCCACACGCAGTATTTATACCACCGCAGCTTGAAGCTGGTGTCAATGCCACCCACCCACAGCTTTTGTCAAAAATCCCTCATAATTTCCTCAAAAATTCATCAAGTTTTTACGCACTTTTTGTCGGTTTTACTGTAATTTATGATACCGATCGCCCAAGTTGCCCGAATCTCCACAACGGCAGAATTTTTAATACTTAATTTCTCTCCCTCGCTCTCCCTCGCTCTCCCTCGCTCTTCCTCGCTCTTCCTCTTTCCCTCGCCCCCTCTCCCTGTTTCACCCTAAAATTTGAAATTTTTGAGTGACGAATTATGGCACGATCGCAGCGCGTTTTGATACCATGCAATCAAGCGCAAGACAATCAGGGAATGCACTGGAGGTGTGTAAATGGAGCTTTTGGCAGAACAAAAACGGTGCTTGGATTGCTTGGTAAGCTCGATCGAGCAATTGGGAGGTCAAGTAGACATTCCCAAGCTGGAGCAGATAGCTGAGCTAATTATTCAAACGATGAGAGGGCCTTGGCGCTACTTTCACACGTCGGAACACATTTTTGAGGTCGGGGGGTCAGTCGATCCGATCGAGGTGCTGGCTGCCCTGTTTCACGACCTCGTGTACGTGCAAGTCGATCAGGGGGTTAGTTTCAATATTAGCAGCGCCCTTTGTCCTTTTGTCAAAGAAGTGCGATCGCAGTTAGTTATTAGAGATGAAACCGAACTGCCCGACGATGCCATGTATCACCTAGTGGCCTCAGTATTTGGGTTTATTCCCGGCAAGACTCTCTCTCCGTTTGGCGGCCAAAACGAATTTTTGAGTGCCGTTATTGCTGCCAAATCTTTGGAGCCTTTTTTGCCAGCTAGTACGATCGCCGAAATCGCCGCTTGCATCGAAGCTACTATCCCTTTTCGCCCCGTTTCGCCCAGCGGTTTGAGTGCGATCGAACTTTTGTACCAGCGTTTAGCAAGTGCAAATCGCGATTTTAACTTGGGATGGAGCGATGCCCAAACCTTAGAAATTGTCAAGCGTGCAGTCAGGTTAGCAAATAGAGATGTCGAGAATTTTGCATCTCCAAATTCCTCTAATTTCTTAGACAATACCTGGAATTTGATGCCAGAAACCAACCACGAATTGACCAATGTTAATTCCTATACTGTTGCCGGATATCGCAGGTCTCTGCAAAAAATGGAAGGATTTTTGAACTTCCTCAAACCCGAGCTGGTTTTCCAGCAGTTTATGCAAGAGCCGGACGATGCAACCTACGCTAACCTGATTGCCCGAACTCGCAAAAATATCGAAGTTGCTAAACTTTATCTGGGTATCAAGCTAATTACCATCGCCATTTTAGAAGCTCTTTCCTACCGCTTGGGGCGCGATATTCCGCTTTCTACTATGATGGGAGAATTGCGCGCACCCGGATTTAAGACCTCAGTTTTGGAGGATTACTTGCCCAACAAACAGATTGCCTACCCATTAGAAACTCAGTTGGAAAAAGAGGTTTTAAATTTGTTAGCAATAGGACGAAATCAAGAATCTCCCTATGATATTAAAAACTCTCCCGTAGCTACGTTTATTATCAAATCTATCGGTTTTGCTGAAACTGAAAACTTTTTGAAGAAAGCTCAAGAGTTTTTTGCCGGTCATATTTCCTCGGAAGAGTTTCTCTCTTACTGTTCTCCCGATGTCATCGAGACCATCTCCTCCGGGGTGATGAAACTATTTGACAGCAGAAAGACGGCTTTAGGGAAAGTTAAATTAGTTCACCAAACAGTTTCTTAGGATAGATTGGCAAAATCTTAAAACGTTTTCCATCGCAGAAACCTGGTTTTTTGAGTTCAGCCACAATGTGCGGTTAGTCTGAGATGTTGCATTATTCTCGCTTAACAGGCTTTCGAGCCTGTTCCACAACAAGTGCATTTTCTTGTGGGGAGTAGGGGTTGGGCAGGATATCCCGCCTATAGCAGGCTTATTGATAATGGTGCAAGATTTCACTTTAAACCCTAAAAAAAGTCCTCTTTAACTAATATGTTGCACCATTATCAATAAGCCTTTTATGAACAGGCTTTTCGGCCTGTTCCACAAGAAAATTTATATTTTGTGGAACAGGCCGAAAAGCCTGTTAAGCGAGAATGGTGCCAGATATCAGCTTTAAAGGACTTTAGCTATGAGTCTGGGGTTTGAACCCGTAGCGGACTAATTCGACATCAAACTTTTATTGTGGTGAACCAGTCGCACCCTCTGCGCCGGAGTTGCTATTAGGTACAGCCGTATCCGTAGGATTAGAATCGCTCTGGCTTTCCGTATTAGTTTGGCCACTGGTACCTGCTCCAGAAGCACCATCATCTTGAGTTGGAGATGGAGTAGCTGAACTCTCAGGTGCTGGAGTTGTTGGAGTGGAATCTGGCTCATTCTGCGGAGTCGGAACCGTAGTATTGGTATTATTTGACGGCGAAGATGGAGACGGCGCTGCTTCCTGAGCGGGTGCATCTTGCTGCTGTGAATTTGGAATTGTAATATTGATATTGGGAGCCGGACTTGCTTGAGGAGCCGGAGTTGCGTTTTGAGCTGGACTTGGTTGAGGATCAGGCGTAGGGTTTTGAGCTGGAGATGGTTGAACCGGAACCGGAACAATCTTTTGAATGATCGTTTTTTCTCTCTCTATAGTCCGAGTCGGAGCTGGTGTTGCTGAAGGCTGATTCGCTTTCGGTACAACAATCACAGGAGCAGAAGCCGGAGTAGGAGCCTCCTCACTCCGATTGAAGTAATATACACTGCCCAGAACTAAGCCTGCCAAAGAAGCAAGAAGAATTCCTAACAGTAACCCGCGACCAGCATTCTCATTATCGCGGACTTCTTGGACTCCAAGTTGGCGGTGATTTTCCGCCATTTGACCCTGTACATAACCTTGGTGATGAGCTGCTTCTTTAGAAGCCTTCCCCGTTGTACTCGGAACACTTGTAGTGGTTCGCGTTGTACTGACGTGACCGTTAGTTGCATCGGTGTGAACTTCTTGATGAATTTCACGGCTAGAGCTATTTTCTTCGTTAGGTTTCATAATTATCTTCGCCACAACTATTCAAAAAATATTGTCTGTAGGAGATGCCCTGGTTTGAAAACTTGAGCTAAGCTGTTGAGCATTTAAATCACTTATTTCGATTTACCGTCAAGATTCAGGTGTAAGCGTTGGGTGTTTGGCTCATGAGTTTAATTGCTTAACAGCTTTTAGCTTAGGGAGTTTAGAGAACTTTTGGTTTTTCCTTCATTTGTATCCAATGTAACTCGTTAAGGTATTAACCAGGCTCTACCCTCAGAGTGATTCCCAAGTCCCCAAAGGCATAGAATTAGCCGTACTTCAACAAAGAATATCGGCTAAATGAGTGATTTATAATGCTTGCGGTGCAAGCATATAGCAATCCTTGCAGGAGTCGTGATTTTTTACGACTCCTGCAAGGATTGCTATAGTAGTTGTAGGTTGGGTTGAGGAACGAAACCCAACTTGTTACTTTCACAGAGAGTTGGGTTTTGCTTAGCTCAACGCAACCTAGGAATAAGTACATAAATGACCGATCGCACTAAAGACAATTACCCACCGATTTGAGACATGGTGCGACTGTAATTTCCTTGAGTAGTTCCCGAATCCCGCTGTTTGAAATTAATTTCCGGTTTCATCTCTAATATGTGCCGCACTCGATCGCGCAATTCAACCGTAGACACCCCATTCCGCAAAGCAGTTTTCAAGTCAATTTGCCCGGTTTCGTTCAGCAGACAAGGCCGCAGCCACCCGTCAGCAGACAAACGCATCCGGTTGCAGCGATCGCAAAAACACTCGGACATTTGGCTGATAAATCCTAAAGTGCCCTTCGCCCCCGGAATTTGAAACACATCCGCCGGCCCATTTCCGCGAACACCCGACTCCGCTAACCCGTATTTGTCGCTAATTCGTTGCCGCAATTCGGCTGAGGCTACCCAACCCTTATCGCCAAATAAATCCCCATTGCCGATCGGCATAAACTCAATAAAACGAACGTGCCAATTCCGGTTAATAGTTAACGCCGCTAAATCCAATATTTCGCCGTCATTCACACCGGGAATTACCACAACATTCAGTTTCAGCGGGTCAAATCCTGCGTGATAAGCCGCTTGAATTCCCTCCCAAACCTGCGTCCATCGCGATCGTCCCCGACTGCCAATTATCTTATCAAAAGTCTCCGGTTCCAGCGAATCCAAACTAATATTAATCCGGCGCAAACCAGCATCGTAGAGATTTTGGGCCATTCCCGCCAGCAAAAAGCCATTAGTTGTCATTGACAAATCTCGCGTTTCCGGCAAAGATGCGATCGACCTTACCAAATCCACCACCCCAGGGCGCAGCAGCGGTTCCCCACCCGTCAACCGAAACTTGGTAAATCCCACGGGTATAAAAACTTCCCGCAGCAGAGTTAGCAATTCCGAGTGAGTTAACAACTGCTGCTGCAATACATAGTCCAACTCACTACCTTCCGGCATACAGTAGAGACAGCGGAAGTTGCAGCGGTCTATCAAGCTAATCCGAAGGTAGTCTACGGTATCCATGTCAATAGTTTGTAATATTATTTAATTATAAATGCTGACTCGATTTTCTGCAATTATTGATAGAAAGCAAAAAACCTGCATAGATTTCTCTCTCTTCTCTTACTCTGCGCTCTCTGCGCCCTCTGCGGTTAATAAAAAAAAATCTCATTCACAAATTTGTATATTTATGTTCTTTGAATTTGAAGCCGATTTTGTAGAAGCCCTGCGGTGCATCCCGATGCAAGTACGTCTCAAGTTAGATACTTGTGGCATTAAATTAAAGTTGCAGGATTGGAATCATTTTAACCAAGCAGAACGTCAAATGCTTGTAGAGAAACCTTGCTTGACAGAAGCAGAAATTATCGATTACCGAGAACAGCTAAACCAAGTATTAATTCAACAGACAGGCAAACCGGGAACAGATTTGACCGTTGATGAAAATCCCCCGTGGATGGATGCTGCAACTGTACCGGAGTCTGTTTCTGCAAAAGCGCAAGAGTTCGGCGTCACAATAACTTTGGCACAGTGGGCGAGTTTGCAGCCGCTACAGCGATTTGCTTTGATTAAGCTTAGTCGATCGAGCCACGAGAATAAAAACTTTCTCCCCGCTGTTCGAGAGTTTAAGGTTATTGAATAAGTATATGGTAAAAAGTTTGTAGCCAGCACGAGCAATCGCTCAATGTAGGTTGTTGGTTGGCAGCGATTTCTTTACCATATCGCCTCATTTTCAGCGAGAATATAACTTTTAAGTAGCATTTACTTTCAAGACACCATGTCTAACAATCCTCAGTTTTTTGATCCACTGCCCTACTGGGCTTTCAACAATCCATCAGCAGGAAGTGCCATCAGCCCATTTAGCCCAGTTAGGTTCACTTACTTTCATTTAGAAGACTTTGAAGACGGCGCTTTAAATACACCGGGTGTTACTGTTTCTGAGTTTGCCACAACAAATATCACAATAGGGTTCAGCGACTCGGTGGACGGCGATGACGGAGTTATTGATGGTCAGGGCAGAGGAAACAGCAGCAGCTTATTCTCGAATTTGAGGACTAGCAGCTTTACCTTCAACTTTTCTGCTAATGCACTTGGGGGTCAATTACCAACCCATGCTGGAATTGTCTGGACGGATATTGGCAGGAATGGTGGCGGCACACCCCTGTCTGGCGACCTGCTAAATAACACGTTATTTGAGGCGTTTGGGCCATCGGGAGAATCTCTGGGGGTTATCGGTCCCTTTTCGCTGGGTGATGAGAGTATTTCGCGTACAACCTCAGAAGATAGATTCTTTGGAGTCGTCAATCAAAACGGGATCTCATCAATTCGATTGTCGATGCCCGGTAAAAATAACTGGGAAGTCGATCATCTTCAATATGGTTTCACACCTGGAACCATTTCTCCTTCCCCCTTGGGCCCCAATGACCTCTTCTTCAACCTCTCCACCAATGCCGATAACTTTACCATCGATCCAGCTCTAGTCGGCAATCTATTGGTTCAAGGTTTAGATGGTAACGACTTGATCCAAGGGTCGCCATCGGTCGATCGGGTAAATGGCAATGCCGGCAACGATACTATACTAGGAGGCGACGGCAACGATACGCTCTGGGGCGGTCGCGATAACGATCGCATCGAGGGCAACGCCGGCAATGACATTATCGCTGGAAACCTCGGAAATGATACGATCTCTGGCGGTGCGGGTGACGACCTCCTACGTGGCGGACAAAACAACGATGTGCTCAATGGAGGAGAAGGTAACGACCAATTGGTAGGTGACTTAGGTAGAGATATTCTGACGGGTGAAGCTGGAAACGATCTGTTTGTACTGCGGGGGAATGCAGCGGCCTCCAATGTATCTGAAGCCGATATTATTGCGGATTTTACGGCGGGTCAAGATGCGATCGCCCTCACCAACGGACTTGCATTTGCAGGAATTGCCTTAGATGCTTCGGGTAGCAATACAGCAATTCGGATTGTTGCTACCGGACAAATTTTAGGGGTTGTTACCGGAGTCCAACCTGCTGCTCTAAGCGCAGCCAATTTTACCACGTTGAATGGGGACTTTTAACTGTTATCAGTTATAGCAATCCTCAAGCTGAATGCGGTGAAGTAGTTTTCTGAAGACGACTGCAAGAAGACTAAAAATTATAGGATTTCAGTCGGTTTTTAACCGACTTGTGCTATGAGACAGGGAATTAATTCCCTGTCGGTCTTCTGGACAATCCGACAGCCCGACAGTCCGACAATCCGACAGCCCGACAGTCCGACAGTCCGACAGGGGGTTGCAAACCCCTGTCTCATAGTGAAAGTCGTCGGTCGCCGACTAAAAATGATGATGCGTTCAGTCGGTTCTGCCTGGTAACGCAGATAGGCGAGAAGAGCCTCCAATTTACCCTTCGCCACGCGAGGCAGAGCAAGAGTGACATCGGTTCCCAGGCTCTTCCTAGAAACCAGTAAAGTAAAAAATATGATTAATTTTATTTTAAGTATTGTTACCGCAGCGTGGTATTATTTTTCTGAGTTTGCAAAGCACTCGCCTGCTACCTGCATTAGTTTCTGAGCTTCGTGAACACGCAAAACACACCCACCGAACCCACACCAGCAACCGAGGATATTCCTCAAGCTGGCACAGTCTCAACAGTCTCGACAGTCTCGTCCGAGACAACGAATCCCATGCAAGACTTTTATCGCCTCCAACAAGAGTTGTTGGCGTACACCCTTGCGTTTACGGCGATTATTTTTATCTCCGTTTGGATTTTTTACTCGCTCAATATTGCCCTGAATTATTTGCTTGGGGCGAGCACAGGTGTGGTTTACTTAAAGATGTTGGCTAGAGACGTTGAACGAATCGGCAGCCAAAATCAACGCATCAGCAAGACAAGGCTCGGTGTGTTTTTAGCGGTGATGATAGTAGGAACACAGTGGAATCAGCTACAGATTTTACCGATATTTTTGGGATTTCTGACTTACAAAGCTGCGCTGATGGTTTACGTGATCCGAAGTGCATTAGCACTAGACTACAGGTAAGTCAGGCAATTCGAGCAAAACTCAACTCATCGATTTGTATGGGGAAGCCCGTTGAATGGCAATGCTTGACGTTCTAAACACCTTTAATCGTTTCCCCCTCGCCGAATTGGAAGTTGGCCAGCAGTTGTACTGGCAACTGGGCAATCTGAAAGTGCACGGGCAGGTTTTTCTAACCTCGTGGTTTGTAATTGCTGTTTTAGTCGTAGTTTCGATTTTAGGAACCAGCAAAATCCAGCGAATTCCCAGCGGAATGCAAAATTTTATGGAGTATGCGCTGGAATTTATTCGGGACTTGGCTAAAAACCAAATTGGGGAAAAAGAATATCGCCCTTGGGTACCGTTTATTGGTACATTATTTCTGTTCATCTTTGTGTCAAACTGGTCTGGCGCTCTAATTCCTTGGAAGCTGATTAAGCTGCCATCAGGGGAATTGGGAGCTCCTACCGCTGACATCAACACGACGGTAGCATTTGCACTGCTGACTTCTCTAGCATATTTTTATGCAGGTCTCAGCAAAAGCGGCTTGGGGTATTTCGCCCACTATGTTGAACCGGTGCCTTTTATGTTGCCGTTCAAAATCATAGAAGATTTCACTAAGCCTCTGTCCCTGAGTTTCCGTTTGTTTGGCAACATTCTTGCGGACGAATTGGTGGTCGGAGTGCTAGTGTTGCTAGTGCCTTTATTTGTTCCTCTGCCAGTGATGGTTTTGGGACTATTTACGAGTGCAATTCAAGCTTTGATTTTTGCTACCTTAGCCGCCGCCTACATTGGTGAAGCTCTAGAAGGCGGTCACGGCGAAGAACACCACGATTAACTAACGATAAACGGCGAAGCATGAGGGAGGAAAAAATAAATTTCTGAACTTAAACTTTCGGCCGTAAAATCGGACAATTCTCTAGACTTTCTGTTCTCAATTTTGTACTTTAGATAAGGAAAATCATCATGAACCCAACAGTTGCTGCCGCTTCCGTAATTGCCGCCGCTTTGGCAGTAGGTTTAGCTGCAATCGGCCCTGGCATCGGTCAAGGTAATGCAGCAGGTCAGGCTGTAGAAGGTATTGCCCGTCAGCCGGAAGCAGAAGGTAAAATTCGCGGCACCTTGCTGTTGAGTTTGGCGTTCATGGAAGCGCTCACAATTTACGGTTTGGTCGTAGCCCTAGTGCTGCTGTTTGCCAACCCCTTCGCATAATAATTGGAAATTTTAGATTTGAGGTTTTGGCGATTCTAATCCAAAATCTCAAGTCTAAAATCGATTAAGCGAATTAGATGGAAGCCGTCAAAAAATCATGATGCACTGGACAGTATTACTAGCAGTTGAAGAAGCGGCTAAGGAAGGGGGACTGTTTGATATAGATGCTACGCTGCCTCTGATGGCGGTGCAGTTTTTAATTCTAGTCGCAGTCTTGAATGTAATTTTTTACAAGCCGCTCAGCAAGTCAATTGACGATCGCGCCGATTACATTCGCAACACTCAAGTCTCCGCCAAAGAACGCTTGGCAAAAGCTCAGCAACTAGCGCAGCAGTACGAGCAAAAACTGGGAGAAACTCGCAAACAGTCTCAATCAGTAATTGCTGCTGCTCAAGCTGATGCCCAAAAAATTGGGGCAGCAAAAGTAGCTGAGGCTCAACAAGAAGCTCAAGTCGCGCGAGAAAAAGCTGGGCAAGAAATAGAGCAGCAAAAGCAAGAAGCAATGCGCTCACTAGAACAACAAGTAGACGCGCTCAGCGGCCAAATTCTCGAAAAGCTATTAGGGCAGTCGTTGGCCAAATAGCGAGACCGAAGAGTTTTAGATTTTTGATGGAATCTCAAATCTAAAATCGCTTCACCCAATCTGCACGCGCAATTATGGAAGAGTATCATGGGGACTGTTTTATTGCTAGCCACAGAAGCTAGCGGCGAAGGTGGTTTCGGTTTAAATTTCGATATTTTAGAAACCAACCTGATTAACCTGGTCATTATTATTGCAGTGCTGTTTTATTTCGGGCGCGGATTTGTAGGTAAAATCCTGACAGAGAGGCGTTCGGCTATCCAAGAGGCGATTCAAGATGCAGAAAAACGCCAAAAAGATGCAGCAGCAGCTCTAGCAGAGCAACAGCAAAAACTGACTCAAGCGCAAGCAGAAGCCGAACGAATTCGTGCCGCTGCTGAAGAAACTGCCAAGAAAGCAAAAGAAGCAATTCTAGCTCAGGCAGCGCAAGACGTTGAACGAATGAGAGCAACAGCAGGTCAAGAGTTGGAAGCGGAGCGGGAAAGAGCGATCGCCCAACTGCGATCGGCGGTTGTATCTCTGGCATTAGCAAAGGTGGAAAGCCAGCTAAAAACTAGCTTAGACGACAGCGCTCAACACCAATTAATCGATCGCAGCATTGCGTTACTGGGAGGCTAAAACGTGAGTACAGTCAGCACAGAAGTCTTACAGCCTTACGCATCTGCCTTGATGTCACTGGCTCAGTCTAACAATCTCTCAGAGAAGTTCGGCGAAGATATTCGTTCCTTGCTGAGCCTGCTAGAAGGTTCGGAAGATTTGCGTCAATTTTTAGCCAATCCGCTGATAAAACCGGATGCTAAAAAAGCCGTAATTGGGCAAATAGCGGGTGAAGAAATGAGCCCCTTGATGCACAGCTTTCTGAAGCTATTAGTAGACAAAGGAAGAATTCTTTTTTTAGAAGGGATTGGCAAACAATACTTGGCAAGGCTCCGAGAACTAAACCAAACAGTATTGGCTGAAGTTACATCGGCAGTCCCGCTTTCAGACGCTCAACAGCAGACTGTTCGCGAGAAAGTGCAGGCGATGACCAGCGCTAGAAGCGTAGAAATTGAAACCAAAATAGACGCAGATTTAATCGGCGGTGTGGTAATCAAAGTAGGCTCTCAAGTAATTGATGCCAGCCTGCGGGGACAATTGCGCCGTCTAGGAATTCGCTTGAATTCCTGAGAGTTAATAGCTGATGACTATTAGCTAATTTAATTAGCAGTTAACGGTTGGTAGTTTTGAACAACTGATAACTGACAACTGACAACAAACAACTGACAAAAAACAACTGACATGGCAGCAATCAGACCTGACGAAATTAGCAGCATTATTCGCCAGCAAATTGAACAGTACGACCAAGACGTAAAAGTCTCTAACGTCGGTACTGTTCTGCAAGTAGGCGACGGCATTGCTCGGATTTATGGCTTGGATAAAGCTATGTCTGGGGAATTGCTAGAATTTGCCGACGGCACCGTGGGCATTGCACTGAACCTCGAACAAGATAACGTGGGTGCAGTGTTGATGGGCCAAGGCCTCGGCATTCAAGAAGGTTCGGCAGTTACTGCTACTGGCAGAATTGCTGAAGTCCCCGTGGGTGAAGCAATGTTGGGACGGGTAGTTGATGCTTTGGCCCGTCCGATTGACGGCAAAGGAGAAATTAAAACTACTGAATCTCGCTTGATTGAATCTCCGGCACCGGGGATTGTTTCTCGCCGTTCTGTTTACGAACCCATGCAAACAGGAATTACCGCTATTGATGCGATGATTCCGGTGGGAAGAGGACAGCGGGAACTGATTATCGGTGACAGACAAACCGGTAAAACTGCGATCGCGATCGACACAATCATCAACCAAAAATCGGAAAACGTGATCTGCGTTTACGTGGCGATCGGTCAAAAAGCTTCTACAGTAGCTAACATCGTCAACGTCCTGCAAGAAAAGGGCGCGATGGACTACACGATCGTAGTAGCAGCCAACGCTAGCGACCCCGCAACCCTGCAATACTTGGCTCCCTACACAGGTGCTAGCTTAGCCGAGTATTTCATGTACAAAGGCAAGCACACTTTGGTCATTTACGATGACCTTTCCAAACAAGCACAAGCTTACCGCCAAATGTCCTTGTTGCTGCGCCGTCCTCCCGGTCGCGAAGCTTATCCCGGAGACGTGTTTTACCTGCACTCTCGCTTGCTAGAACGCGCTGCTAAATTGAGCGACGATTTGGGCGAAGGCAGCATGACTGCTTTGCCAATTATCGAAACCCAAGCTGGTGACGTTTCTGCTTACATTCCGACGAACGTAATTTCGATTACCGACGGTCAAATCTTCCTTTCTTCTGACTTGTTTAACGCTGGTTTGCGTCCTGCAGTAAACCCCGGTATTTCGGTATCGCGGGTAGGTTCGGCGGCTCAAACTAAGGCTATGAAAAAAGTAGCCGGTAAGGTGAAATTGGAATTGGCACAGTTTGAAGAACTGGCAGCATTTTCTCAGTTTGCTTCTGACTTGGATAAAGCTACTCAAAATCAATTGTCGCGCGGTCAGCGCTTGCGGGAACTGTTGAAACAGCCCCAAAGTTCGCCTCTGCCGATGAACGAACAAGTTGCTGTAATCTATGCCGGTATTAACGGCTATATGGATGACATTCCTGTGGAAAAAGTCAGCAAGTTTACTGTTGGTTTGCGCGACTATTTGCGGACTAGCAAGCCGAAGTACGGCGAAATTGTTCAAGGCGGAAAGGCCTTGACTGATGAAGCTGAGAAGCTGCTGAAAGAAGGCATCACTGAATACAAGCAAAGTTTCTTGGTTTCTGCGTAATTAGTCTTTAGTCATCAGTGATTAGCGGGTGAAATTGTTAGGGACACGGCTCTTGGAGTGTCCCTAGATTAAGGACACGGCATTGCCCATTGGTGTCAACAAACACGTTAAACCCTCAGTCCGACAGGGGTTAAAACCCCTGTCTCAAAGCAAAAGTCCTCTGAAGAGGACTGAAGAAATTATTAGTCCTCTTCAGAGGACTTTCGCTATTAGACAGGGACTTCAGTCCCTGGCGGGCTTTCGGCTTAAGTTGACACGAATGGGCAGTGCCGTGTCCCTACGGTGGGTTAAAAAATGCCGTTTCTCGATCGCGCACAAGCTTAAAAATTGATGACTAGGAACTAAGAACTCAGAATAAAAGCTAAGAAAAAAGGAGAAAATTATGGCAAATCTGAAAACTATTCGCGATCGCATTAAGTCGGTCAAGAACACTAAAAAGATTACAGAAGCAATGCGCTTGGTGGCCGCTGCAAAGGTGCGCCGCGCTCAAGAACAGGTGACTGCTACTCGGCCTTTTGCCGATCGACTGGCAGAGGTATTATACGGTTTGGCGGAACGCTTGCAGTTTGAAAACCTGGATTTGCCGCTGCTGAAAAAACGCGAAGTGCGATCGGTGGGACTGTTGGTAGTTTCGGGCGATCGGGGTTTGTGCGGCGGCTACAACAGCAACATCATCAGATACGCCGAAAATCGCGCTAAGGAAATCAAAGCTGAAGGCTTAGACTACAAATACGTGTTGGTAGGACGCAAAGCTACTCAGTATTTCCAGCGCCGCGAACAGCCGATCGATGCTACTTACGCTAACTTAGAACAAATTCCCACAGCACCGGAAGCGGCACAAATTGCTGACGAATTGCTTTCTTTGTTCCTGTCGGGAACTGTGGACAGAGTTGAGCTAATTTACACCAAGTTTGTGTCATTAATTAGTTCGCGTCCGGTAATTCAAACTTTGCTGCCCCTCGACCCCCAAGGTTTGGAAACTCCCGATGATGAAATCTTCCGCTTGACATCGCAAGGCGGACAGTTTCAAGTATCGCGCGAGAAGGTTGCTTCACCTACGAAGAGTTTGCCCAGGGACATGATTTTCGAGCAAGATCCGGCGCAAATTCTGGAGGCTCTTTTGCCCTTGTATTTGAACAACCAATTGCTGCGGGCTTTGCAAGAGTCTGCTGCTAGCGAGTTGGCTGCGCGGATGACGGCGATGAACAATGCTAGTGAGAATGCTAGCGATTTGATCGGTAGTTTGACGCTGACTTATAACAAGGCGCGGCAAGCGGCAATTACTCAGGAAATCCTGGAAGTTTGCGGCGGTGCTGAGGCTTTGAACGGTTAGGTTAGGGTTGACAATTTGTTGATTTTATGGTATGCGTCTGGGGGAACTCAGGCGCTTTTTTTATTTATAAAGTTGTTACAATTGACCACAATGTACTAACAAAGCCAAACTCAAGATTTTTTGCAGAAACCGGGTTTATGAGCGTAAATCATAGCTAAATGACTTAAATTAACGCTCTGTAGCGTTTTTCGCGGAAAACGGCATTTTTTGCACTCTTGCATTAGTATGCACTAAGGCATATAGTTAAACTAATGCACCTGTATGCAAAAAGCTGGTTTTTAGGCAAACTACATAAAAATGTCAAAATGTATATGTTGTAAAGCCTTGAGCCTGTATGGATGAAAACAAGACTGTGGCTATTAGAGTAGAAATGCCGCCGGATCTGCGGAACCGATTTAAGTCGGCTGTTGCTAGGGACGGTAAAAATATGAGGGATGTTTTGCTGGAATTTATGGAGCAATATGTCATGAAGGCTGAGCAACCAAAAATAGAAGCAAGTCAAAACCAAAACAACACATAGCTGCTGTGTGCAGTGGTGGAGCGATCGCATACAGGGCATGACATTTAGTTTTTAAACTGTAAGGGAAGTCTGAAGTGAGGAGCGATCGCGTACCGAATCCAAAGCCAGAAAACGTACATCATGTTACAGATCCCGAACTCTGCGAAAAGATGGGCGAAAAATACCACTGGCGGTTAAAAGAAATCCGAGTAACTCGTAACACCCCCCCTGATGTGGCTTGCGTGTTTGACGGGGAACAAACCTCGTTTCAGGATATGTGGCAAGATTACCAAGATTAAAGGAAAGGGAGGAAAAATGGCAAAAAAAATCTGGATTGTCTACAAAACCGAAAGCATGAGTGCTCCGGGCTGGGAAGAACGTCAGCTTATGCCGAGGGGCGGTCTAACTAATATACTTTGGGAAAATTGGACTTGGGAAGAAAACCCAGAAATTCCTCAAGTAGGGGACAAAACCCGCGATTATGAAAATTTATCTGACCCCGGTAATGGAGTCACCCACGGGAAAGATGGAGATTGGGTAGTTACTCGCGTTCAGCAGTTTTTTGCTTCCGATACTGAGGAGCGAATTGTGGTGTGTTACTGTTCTTACCAACCTGTTACATCTGATTGGGAAGCGCTACAACAAAGCGAGTCTGTCAATCAGATGCTAGCAACTGTCGAGCAATATTGAGTGGATAATTAGTTCTTAAAAGCGATCGACTATTCCTGCACAATTTCCACCAAGTCTTCAATCATCACATCAAAGGTTCGGGCCAATTTGTGTATGGAAATGAAGTCAATGGTGGACACTCCCGGACAGCGGGCGTAGTGTCTGACGGTGCTGTAAATTACTCCCGATCGCTCTGAAACTTCTTTCAGCGTCCAACCTTTCTCAGCAGCGAATTCTCTGACTTTTAGCCTGACTAAACCCATACTTGACAAATGATGGTGTACCATCATAGGATAGTTTTATCCCAAAAAGCGATCGCCCCAAGGTCTGCACAACTGACGGTCGATCGCCGATTCAAATCCCTTGAAAAAGGATTTATCTATGATATTAGCCTGGTTTCAGCCAAAAGCTACTCTTTGACGACCTCAACCAAATCTTCCACCATCACGTCAAAAGTACGTGCCAACTTCAGCAGACAAGTAAAATCTACCATTGCCATTCCCGGAGAACGTGAATAGGTGCTGAGTGTGCTGTAAATGACTCCCGATCGCTCAGAAACCTCTTTGATCGTCCAGCCTTTCTCAGCAGCAAATTCTTTAACCCGCAATCTAATTAAACCCATTGACAAAAAACTAGATTTACTCTGGGATCAAATTTTATCGTAAAAAGCGATCGACTATTCCTGCACAATCTCATACAAATCTTCGATCAACACATCAAAAGTCCTCGCCAACTTGTGCAAGGCTGTCACGTCAACTGTTGCTAATCCGGGCGATCGGGCATAGGTTCTCAGCGTGCTGTAGACTACGCCCGATCGCTCTGAAACCTCTTTGATCGTCCAGCCTTTCTCAGCAGCAAACTCTCGAACCCGCAATCTAATTAAACCCATAACCTCTTGACAGATGATTGATATAAGTCATACAATTATACTGTAAAAAGCGATCGCCCCTAGGCCTGGAAAACTCAAGGACGATCGCTTATCAAAGTTCAAATCCCATCAACTGGGATTTATTAACCATCTGAAATTCCCATCAAGTGGGATGTACCAACCATTGAAAATTCCCATCAAGTGGGATGTACCAACTATGTTAGCAAGCTTTCGACCAAAATCAACCCCCAGACACAGATTGAGCCGGTTTGTGACGAAAGAGGCGATCGCGCGGCTGCTGAAAATCAAGGTAGAACAAATATATCGCTTCGAGTGCTGGGCGCATATCCTGTACGTGCACGCCAAAGGCATGAGTCGGTTTGTCAGTTATGCGGACTTTCCGCCAGTTTTGGGAGTGGAATCGCCCTCTGGTTTAGATTTTGGTTATTGGAAGCGCCGGATAGCGAGTCAGAAAGAGAGACACGCGCCGGATTTTTGGGTGGATTTTTATGCGGATAGATTTCACAAAGCTGTTTCTGTTTCTGAATTGTTGGAGTGGGGAAATTTGGTGGGGGTGATTAAATTGGTGTTAAGTGCGATCGGGCTGGAGTCGCTGCGAAAGGTTTACGCCCAAGAAAAATCTCTGCTGCAACATTTTTAAATTATGACTAAAACACGGGTGATTAGAAACCGGGTTTTTTGCAAAAATACGGCATCCCAGCCTTTAACTAAGTGAAAAACCCGGTTTCTTTGCTGTGCGTAACTCTCATAAACTCCTGCCCCCCTGTAGGGGCGGTGCCCCCGTGCCCGCCCGAAAGATCGGGGCAACCACGGGGGGATTGCCCCTACAGGAATTACTCGCCACAAACATTCAAAAAATTGGTACAAGCTCAACAGCAACAGTTATAATTTCTCCATGCGCTTCCCTCTCTATCCCCGTTAAGCCCATGAGCAACCTTTCAAACACCCCAGGTGGCGGCGATTTACCCGATCGCTATCGGAATGTAGGAGAACAAATCCAAGCATTCTTCGATTTGGCCGACAAAAACCCCGATCGGGCTGTTCCTATCTTTGCCAACATCTGGGAAACTCAAGGATCGCTAACGACGCGGGCTCTGGCGCTGCAAGGTTTGGGTCGTGCAGCACAACACGGTCACGTCAAGCAGGCTCTAGCTGACTGGGAAGTGCTTAAAGATATCGCGAAGGAAGTCAAGGGAAAAGGGGAAGTTAGCAGCGATTTGACTCGATGGGCGGCGGCGAAGGCCCTGGAAGACATTGGATATTCTCTGAGGGATTTACAACATTTAGAAGGGGGCGGTTTTACTGAACCTCTCGATCGCATTCGTAGGGAAATTCGCGATCGTAAGTTCATAGAAATCAACAGAATTCCGCGCCTCAACAACAGAGGGGAAACAACCGCAGAATATGAAAGACATCTAGAATTTTGGATCTATGGGCCCGCTGATGAATTATTAAATGATAGCGATCGATCTCTGAATTATCAGGATTTAATCGGCGATGTCATTTCCAAGTTACACGGGCGAGGCGTGTATTTAGGATTGATATCACCCAATAGCATTGTACAAGCGGCGGCGCTGCGGCAAGCTGGGTTAATTTTCAAAGAATCTGCTCAGATTGAGGAATATCTCTATGGGCTGTTGGAAGAGTTTTTGCATGACTCCAGCCATGAAACATCATTGAGAATTCATGCGGCGGAGATTATTAATACAGCAACGGATTTAAACAGAAGGCTGAAAACTTTAAGCAAGTTGTTGTTGGAAGAGACAAATCCCAAATTGCATGAAGTGGCGCTGCGTCAAGCTCAGTCAGTATTTAAACGCTCTGCTGAGATTGAGGATTTTATCTATGGACTTTTGGAAAAGTTTTTCGATAATTCCAACAATGAAATACCTGTGAGAATTTATGCGGCGGAGATTATCAATACATCAACGGATGTAAACAGAAGGCTGAAAACCTTAAGCAAGTTGTTGTTGGAAGAAAGAAATCCCAAATTCCATGAATTGGGGCTGCGTCAAGCTCAGCAAGCATTTCATCACTATGCTGAGGATTTTATCTATGGACTATTGGAAAACTTTTTAGATAATTCCAATAATGAAATAGCATTGAGAATTAACGCGGCGGAGATTATCAATACCACAACAGATTTAAGCAGAAAGCTGAAAACCTTGAGTCAGTTGTTGTTGGAAAAAAGTATCGAGTTGCGGAATGCGGCGGTGAGGATGTTAACTCCATACAAGAATGATTTAACTAGAGTAGAGCCTGATGCTGATACGATATTGAAGGCTTTGGTTTTTAGCTACAGTTTGGATACTTTGCAGAAGCCTCAACTACAAGACTTAACGATTTCACAACTAGAAACTTATTTTTCATCAGCAAGTCAGGATCATAGGGAAATTTCAGAGATATTTACAAGTGCTATAGCAGCGTCAGAATCATTAGCGCGACGATACGGGAGAACCAGTTTCGTATTGAAACAATTTCTGCCAAATAAGCAGGATGAATGCCTGTCACCGATTGAAAGTTGGTTACAAGTCTTAAGAAATCACATTTCTGAAACTGAAACAGAGAATACAAAGGTTCAATCTAATCAAGCTTTGATAAACGAAACAATTGATTTGATGAGTGAAGAAAATAGTTACAAGATACATATGTATTCTTATTATATAGACAGAAGAGGCAAAATTATTTCCAATATTGATTCAAAGGAAGGAGACCAATTTGTTTCCCCTTTTCCTATTCCTAAAAAACTGTGTATTCTCGACCAAAGCATTGTACTTTCCAGCACAAGTTCTTATACTTATAACCAAAGCTGCCAAATTAAAAGAGATTTAAAATCAATAAACGTTTATTTACTAAGATTCGCAATTGAAGCAAAGAAAAAAGAAACTAGATATAGAGAATTATTAAATAGTGATTATTATTATTATTCTAACTTATTTGATTTTGACGAATTACCAGACAATAAAAAATCATTATTGATGATATTATTAATAGTAGATATTATTATGTTATTGAATATAGTTATTATTTTTTTGGTTAACCATCAATGGTCATGGTTTGCCACATTATTAATAGCGATAAATCTAGGAATAATGGTCAAAATATATCAACGATGTTTCAAGAAAATCCAGACAGAGAAAAAAGAATTTGAGAAGATAATTCAAAACATACAGTCTATTCTCTACAAGTTAAATACTCAATGGCAAGAATAAATAATCAATCATATATTCTGGGCTTAGAAATTACTCCTAAGCAGATTATTCACGATAATACTCGCCCAACTGAACTCCGTAAAAACCTCCAGCAAACCCAACAACAGCTAATAAGTTCAATTAGCCACCTCGGTACTAACCTAACAATTTCCCTCCGTTACATCTATGATCCCAATCAATCCCCCAAACTCAAAACTTACCTCCTAATAAATGACCCTCATAACACCCAAACCGCAGAACATTCCGAACAAATCCTCAGCCTTCTCACCAAAGGCAAATTAAGCCAATTCTTCACCCTCACCCCTCAACCAAACCTTACCCCATTCCAAAACTTAGACTGGGTGCAAACAATTGGCGAAATCCTCAAACATGAAGAATTCATCGCACCCCAAAATTACTACCTACCTCACCTTTTCGAGGCAAATCAAACCAATGATATGTCAGCAGTCTGCGATGTCATCCACCGCTTAGACAGCAAACTCATTTTAGAAATCACCCTACAAACCTATGACAACCCCAATCAAAAATCCTTGTGGGTAAATGCCATCAACCAAATGCTCGCTCAATTGGATAAAGTCAACGCCAACACCAGCGGAATCAAAGACAACATTCTCTCAGTCACATCAGCACTCTACCAAAAATACCAACAGTCATATCCCAACAGCGACCTATTCCAATATAGCATCAAAGCCCTAGCCGAAAATCGTGCCGATGCTTTTCCCGTCCTCGACGCTCTCATCCATGAAGCCATCAAAGAAACACCTCACGGGAAACGATGCCGAATCATCCAAATTAGCAAAAATCAACCCGGTTTTTCCGAAAGCTTGGAAGCCACAAAAAACGTAAACATTTCCAGTGCGATTGAATGGGAAGGCTGGCATAAAAACAACAGTCAAATGTCAATTGCAAATGCAATTCAGCCACAAAAAAAAGGATTAGCAAAATTCGGCGGCGATTCTGGCAGTCTTCCCGACAAACCATCATTCTACCATCAAAATCAACCACCAATGATAGGAGGCATCAACTCAGAGCAAAATCCAAATCTACCGCAATTATATAATGCTGTTTCAGATGGCTCAGGTTTAGCGAAGTTGTCATCAACTCCGCCACCATCTCGGATGGTTGATTTAAAACCATTGCACAGGCTGGCGACAGCCCAAGAAATTAGCGGCTTTTTCCGCATAGCTGTTTCCCGAAGTGCGTCGGATGTGTCTATTGAGGAAGATCCAAATAAATTACCTGAAAAATTAACTATAGAGGATGTTGTCAGGAAATATAGGCAACTAATTACTGAAGACACCTATATTGTCGGGATTGACCAAAAAGGGAAGCCTTGCATTTCGGATTTTTCCAAAATTCCTCACCGCATCGTTGCAGGTGTACCTGGTTCTGGAAAAACCAATTTTATCACATCTGTTATCTATCAATTTTTGTATGCTAATCCTGAAAGGAAGATTTACATCGCTGATTTTCAAGCGGGTATGCACTACCAACTAATTGTAGACCAACAGCCTAGCCTAGAGATGGTAACAGAACTAGAGCAATGTGCCACTCTGTTAAATCAATTGTGGAAGGAACACGAAACGCGACGAGAGTTAATGCGCGATAAGCGGGTAAGAAGTTTAACGGATCTCAAACAAAAGCATAACATCAAAAAGCACCGCATTGTCTTAATTATTGATGAAGCATTTTACATTCAAAATGCCGAAAGGAAAACAAGGGAATCGATAGAAAAAAATTTGATGGGATTAGCAGCACAAGCTCGCGTGACTGGGATTCACATTATTTACTGTAGCCAGCGACCGACACCAGAAGTCATTCCGAGCCAGATATCAGATAATATGGATGAAAGACTTATTTTCCGAGTCCAACCCGCTGCTAGTCAGAGGTTACTTGACGACGATCTAGCTGCAAGTTTACCTGTAGAACCCAGAGGAAGAGCAGTTTACAGAGGGTTAGAATCAGAATTAAAAATTATTGCGACTCCGTTCGTTCCTGATGAAATATGGGAAAATTAGTTGCGTTAGTTTAGAATAATATTAATACTTTTTGGAGTGAGAGCATGGCACTACTAGATCAAATAGAAGACTTTCTGACGATCGCGCCGGTAATTTACCAGTTAATCCCAAAGGAAGGGCAATTTATCGAGGGTTAGAGGCAGAAATCAAACTCATTGCTACTCCTCGCGTCCCCAAAGATATCTGGACTAAAGATAGCTTGTTTAGTTAACGAATTTGTATTAAAATGACACAACAACAAATGTAGTGAGGTGAGTTATGGGCGATTTAGTAGGTCAAGTAGAAGACTTTCAAAAAACACTGAATCAAATCATGGAACTTATGGATGACGCTAAATCACAAGCAGGGCAGCTACCAGATGCCAGTTTAGCTGAAGCACGATCTAAAGTTCAGCAGATTTATGAAATTTGTGATGAAGCAATTAAAACGTTAAATGTAGCCACTGGACAAGCTGAGGATATTATGAAAACTGTAGGAGGCTAATGGGAATCAACGAAGAGTGCGATGCGCTTCAGTCAATGCTCAGTCAAGTTATTGATAGCTTGGCTGAGGTGCAAACTCGTGCTAAATATTTACCGGATTGCGATATATATGAGCTAAAGCGAGAGATTTCTGACATTCTGGAAATCTGCTGTGAGGAAATGAGCCGCATGAAGTTAACTCAAAATCAAATAGAGTTAATTCAGGAGATGATTGGAGTACAATCGTTCTTACCTTCAATCAGTTCTCCAACAACTAAATTGGCTAATACGGCTGTTAATGATACTTCTCTTCAAGATGCGATGGCGCAAACAGAGATTTTTTTGACAACGGCCCTTAAATCAGGTGTACCTGTATGGTTAGCCCTCGAACTCGCTAACATTCCGGGTGACTCTTGGATTTTATATGAAAATCCGAACGCAACAGAAAGACTCACTGATTTAACCCAAAATCCCGCGAGTGACTATTATCAAAAAAAACCGAATACGCAACTACAAGGCGATCAAGGGGAATTAGTCTTATTAAAAATGCTGTTAGACTCCGATGATACAGAAAATCTTCTGTCAAGTTTACGAATCAAACCTAAACTTAATTTTGAGAATGGCAAAGATTACTGTAAACCAGATTTTTATCTAACATCTCACCGTTTAATTTGTGATGCAAAAGCTTATAAACCTAGTTCCATTAATGGCATTAAGGCAGCAGCCAAGAAATATGTTAACTATCTTCAGGAAAATGGAGGAGGTGAAGTCAGATTTTATGTACCTAGAGATACTTATATCAAATGTCAGCACAGACTCAATCGACTTCAATCTCAAGAAAACGGGGTCAATGTTACCATCCATCCTATGACCATTGATTATGAACATATACTTTGGAAAAAAGAATTAATTTATACTTATCTTAAGTCTTTGCTAAAGTTTAAGTAACTCCTTCTATGAGCAATAATTCTTCAGGCAATATTCCCAGTGGAGTTGATGTCAATAATCTATCTCAAATCAACTCTCAGCAACGGACACACATTCTCGATAGTGACACCACAGGAGGCGGTCACGGCCCTGGTAGAGGAATTTCTGGTAAAAGTGAATTTCCCGCGCGCTGGAGCGACGAGCAGACTATGAATTATATTTCAGAGGTGATTCAAGACCCTAATTCTATCTGGTTCCAGCAAAATGGAAAGGCAGGTGCTAGATACACCAAGACCGGAAACCCTGTAAAATGGCAGATTGATGCAACTAGAGATGGTGTTAACATAAGAGTAATTGTAGAACCAGATGGCAGAGGTGTCATCACAGCTTTTCCGACTAATATACCGCCAAACCCGTAATAATTAAGGACATAGACTCATGTTTGACTATAAAATTGTGGTAAAGAAACTTAATGAAGTCCTTGCCCAACTTAAGGAAGTTTTTTCGGGCGCTCAAATAGAATTCCTTCAATCTTATATCAATGCTGGCGAGTGGAATTTGGCGTTAGAGACTTTGTGCGATATTCTCCTTGAAGAAGAAATTCCCATTGATTTAAAGGCTTATGAACTATTGCAAGAAGTGGGAAATATTTTGAACATGGAACGAGAAACTTGGGAGATGTTAAAAGTGCAGGTAACTCCTGTATAATTCGGCTCATTTCAGCCCGTGGCGATATCTATGACATCACTTTTACTGAGTTTCAATAAAGGAGGTTTTTATGTCTCGCACACTAGATATTTTTGTAGACTTTCCACAGGACATCGAACATTTAATCAAAGAATTAGAGTTTATATTGGCTATTAAATTAGAGCTGGTTTCTGATGGCATTGACAACTGGTATGAGTTTCGGAACTCAACAATCACTCTTACTAGAGGAAAGCATGATTTTGAAAATGATAAAGAACTCAACTTTGAAGAATACCCTTACAACCTATCAATCAGAGCGCTGAACATCTCGAATGAACTTGATAGAAAAAAGTGGCGATATGAGTTTGCTAGTTATGTTCTCCACAAGTTGAAAACTACCGAAAGGTATCGTTTAATGCTGGTGGATGACTTACAAGTGAAGTTAGAGGAGTTTGCGCCATTGGTGAAGGTTTGATCGAACATCATACAGGCAAGTTCTGAAACCGATTTGTAAAAACGAGGAAATGACTATGGTCACTGCTACTGCCGCACAGAAGCATTTTACTCTAGAAGAGTTCATGGCTCATCCGCCCGACAACATGGAATGGGTGGACGGACAACTTGTAGAGAAAAATGGCATGACACTAAAGACGGGTAAAATTCAGTTAAGCCTGGGGGATGCTTGGAAAAATTACAAAGATTCAAGCGGCCAAGGGGGAGAGGCTTATGTCGAGGTTCCTTGCCGTACCAACCGACAAATTCGCCGTCCCGATGTCGCCTATCTCACACCCGAATTAGTTGCACAATTTGGCAATCTTGCCACTTTACCCCAAAGTTTCCCTTTAATTGCCGAAATAGTTTCACCCACCGATATCGCTGAAGATGTCTTTCTCAAAGCACAGGAATATTTAGAATCTAGCTGTCAGGAAGTTTGGCTAGTTTTTCCCGAAAGTCGTTTAATATTCGTGATGACTCAAAATCAAATATTGACATTTCGAGCCGGCGATACCGCCAGCACCCAACAAATCCTGATCGGTTTTAGCATCGATGTCGATGGATTGCTAGGTTAAACTAAATTATGAAATCCGAAACTCAGTAGGTTGGGTTGAGTTTACGAAACCCAACAATTTCTGGGATTTGTTGGGCGGAGCATTTAGCGGAGGGTTCGCTGTCGCGGTTCCTGAGCGGAGTCGAAGGGCTACGCAACCTACTACTACAATATTCTTAGGTTGATGACCAAGAAATGGAGTCAAACAAAATGACAACTATCCAATCAATAACAACTGCAATAACATCTCTTTATGAACGGGATTTTTATCTTTGGTTACAGACAACAATCAACTTATTGAAAGAGGGAAAGTTTTCTGAAATAGATTTAGAGAACTTACTAGAGGAACTGGAAAGTATGGGAAAAAGCGATAAGAATGCTTTAAAAAGTAATTTAAGGGTACTTTTAATGCACTTACTTAAGTATAAATATCAGCCAGAAAAACGAACAAATAGTTGGGTGTACACCATTCGTGAACATCGTCAACGCATCCGAGATACCTTCAAAACCAGTCCAAGTTTATATCGTTTTTTTGAAGAAATTTTTAATGAATCTTATCAAGATGCTAGGGAATTAGCCGCAGATGAAACAGGTTTATCTATTCAGATATTTCCCCCAGAGTCTCCATTTACTGAAGAAGAAGTTCTTAATCCTGATTTTTTACCGCCTGACAGCGAGCAGCCTGAAAATCCTGAAAATATTGAATAATTGAATCAGATATCCTTTCCACTGGTTCTGAAATCAAATTGCTACAATATATTTAATACTCCCCCAGTCCGCCTTCGCGGACTTCGTTTGTAGAGCATCGGAATTCTATTCGGTGGTATTGAATTAATATCCCACCCTTATCGGAGCAAACCGCCATGTCAGACGACTTTTCCTTAGACGAGCTTTTAAATAGAAGTTATTACGCCTTCAAAGAGGCAGAAAACCAAGTGGGACAGTGCAATGTTTTAGTCATCGGCAAAACTGGTGTTGGCAAAAGTACCCTGATAAATTCCGTTTTTCGCCAGCGCTTAGCAGAAACCGGAGTCGGCCGCCCCATCACTCAAGGCATTCGCCAATATACCAAACCTAATTGCCCAATTACAGTCTACGATACTCCCGGACTCGAACTCAACGCCGAACAAATTAAAGTTATTCAATTAAACGTTGCTAAACTGATTGAAGACCAAAGACTCCTGCACCCAAAAGACCACATTCACGTCATCTGGTACTGCATCAATCACAACGCCAATAGAATAGAATCTGTGGAGGAAAGCTGGCTAAAAGAAATGGAAGTTAAAGATGTACCAGTGATTTTAGTTTTGACTCAAACTACATCTAAAAAGCCCAGCGAGTTTTTCAAGCAACTGGAACACATGAATTTGCCAGTCAGTCAAATCATCCCCGTCATGGCTGAACCGGAAGAAATTGATGAAGATTATACAGTAAAATCTCACGGTTTAGATAAGTTGGTAGATGCAACTTTTCAACTGCTGCCGGAAGTAGCTAAAAAAGCTTTTGTTAAAGAACAAATTGCAAATATTGCGCTCAAATCCGATATGGCATTTAAGTATCTAAGTGCTTATGTTGCAGGTTCTGCCATTGTCGGTGCGACTCCTGTACCCTTTGCTGATGCGCCGATTTTGATGACGATGCAAACGGCAATGATTGCTAATATTACTGTGATTTTTGGAATGCCCTTTGATAAGGGCTTTATTTCGGCGATGCTGTCGGCTATTAGCGGCGCTGGCGGGGTTACTGCTGTCGGCAGAAGTATTGTTACTAATTTGATTAAAATAATTCCGGGTGCTGGTACGGTTGTCGGCGGTGCTATCTCCGGTGCAACCGCAGCAACTCTCACGCTTGCTCTCGGTTTGGCTTACATTGAAGTGCTTAAAGCTTATATGAAAGCTCAAGTTAATGGGGAACAACTTTCTTTGCAGCAGTTGACAAAGATGTTTGTGGATTTTTATAAGGATTATGCTAGTTCTGGGCGTAAAACTTTGAAAGATGAGAAACCGGATCAACCTAAGCCTCCCAATCAAATTAATATTGACTAAATTGGGTATTGGGCATGGGGCATCGGGTATGGGTTATTTTTTTACTCCAACTGAGATATTGCACCGTCAATAAGCCTTTTATGAACAGGCAAGATGCCTGTTCCACAAGAAAATTAATATCTTTGTGGAACAGGCATCTTGCCTGTTCTGAAAATGGTGCAATATCTCAGTTCCAATCAACTCATTCCCAATTCCCAATTACCCATTACCAATTGATTGCTACAATAGGAGTGAATTCTGCAAAAAGGAGGAAATGGCTATGGTAATGGCTGCCGTTTTATCAGAAAATGTTTCTCTAGAAGACTTTATGGCTAATCCCCCCGACGATATGGAATGGGTGGACGGGCAAATCGCGGAGAAAAATGGCATGACAGCAAAACACAGTCTAATTCAATCCAAACTAGATTATTCTTGGAGAAGTTATAAGATATCTAGCGGACAAGGCGGCGAAGTTTATACAGAAGTTCCTTGTCGTACAGACAGGCGAGTGCGCCGCCCTGATGTAGCTTATCTGACTGCTGAACTTGTTGCTGAATATGGCGATGTTCCTACTTTGCCTCAAAGTCCGCCGTTAATTGCTGAAATAGTTTCTCCTACTGATATTGCGGAAGAGATTTTTATGAAAGCACAAGAATATTTAGATTCGGGTTGTCTGGAAGCTTGGATTGTTTTTCCAGAAAGTCGCTGGATATTGATAATGACTCAAACTCAAAAGTTAACTTTTAACTTGGGTTCTACAGTCAGCACTCAGCTAGTGCTGCCGGGTTTTAGTGTTGCGGTTGATGAGTTGTTGGCTTGAAGGCAAAAAATTAATTAGGTATAAGTGCTTTGCGGCACAGTTCCGCCGTGAGGGTTGTAATAAATTGTGAAAAAGTCATTGACAAAATGCCACTCGCTCGCCCAGCCATTTAATAAAAAAAATTATCAATAAAAAATGCAGTTGTAAATTTGCACAAAAGCACCAACAGCGGTAAAATACTGATTGCTTTGTTTCCAAATCTAGCGTAAATTCCAATTGGGGAATTAAAACCAATAATTGATATATGTCTAAGACTTACACTGTTGAATTGATCCACCAAGGCTCTACCTATACCGTAGAAGTACCGGAAGATAAACAAATTCTCCGCGCCGCCAACGCCGCCGGCATTGAGTTGCCGAGTTCATGCAATGCGGGGGTTTGTACTACTTGCGCTGCTAAAATTATTGAGGGTCAAGTCGATCAAGTTGATGGCATGGGCGTTAGTCCCGAACTTCAGGCAGAAGGTTATGTGTTGCTGTGTGTTGCTTATCCCCGATCGAACTTGAAGATAGAAACAGAAAAAGAAGACATTGTTTACGATCGCCAATTCGGTAAATCCTAGCACTAAGCTAAAATTGACCTAAGTACCGTTAGCGGTAAAACCACTATGGATCGCCCTATGACCACCCATTTCATTTCCGCAGAAGTTGACCTCCACGATACCGCCGAGCAACTGCACTCGGCTATTGAAATTGAACTGCAAAAGCACGGCGAACCCCTACGGTGGGCAGTCACAGACGTGGATGTCGATCGGCAAAAGGCTGTTGTAGAAGGCTACGTGCTCGTGGAAGCATCCCCCGCAACACCGTGAACCCCCGCCCTTTGACAGTGGTTTTGATAGTCCCCACAGGCGTTGGAGCCTCGATTGGTGGGTTTGCAGGAGATGCGCTGCCCGTGGCTAGGGCGATCGCCCAAATTTCAGACACCCTGATCACTCACCCCAACGTCCTCAACGGCGCTCAACTTTATTGGCCCATACCTAACGCTCTCTACGTTGAAGGTTACGCCCTTGACAAATTTGCTGCCGGATGCTGGGGACTGCAACCGGTACATCAAAATCGCATCGGCTTAATCCTCGATGCCGGCATTGAACCAGACTTGCAGTTGCGCCACTTGCAAGCGGCTGATGCAGCGAGAGCTACATTGGGTTTGAATATAACCGATTGTGTTTTAACCGATCGCCCCCTGCAAGTAGAATTGCGTATTTCCGAATCCGGGGCATCCTGGGGGACGATCGGCAATCCAGACAGTTTATTGCGCGCGGCAGAAAAATTAATCACACAAGCAAGAGTAGAGGCGATCGCAGTTGTAGCCAGATTTCCCGACGATGAAGGCAGCCTCGCCCTCGAAAACTACCGCCGGGGCAAAGGAGTTGACCCCCTCGCCGGCGCGGAAGCTGCGATCAGCCACCTCGTCGTCAAAACGTTTAAAATCCCCTGCGCCCACGCCCCCGCGCTGTCAGCGCTTCCCCTCGATCCGCACCTGTCCCCGCGATCGGCTGCTGAGGAAATCGGCTATACTTTCCTACCTTGTGTGCTTGCCGGACTCAGCAAAGCTCCTCAATTGGTAGCGCCAGAAAGCCAGCAGCACAATCAATTATCAATTACCGCCGATCGAGTCGATGCGGTAGTGATACCCGCCACAGCCTGCGGCGGCAGTGCTATTCTGAGTTTGAGTGCGCGATCGTCCGTACAAATCATCGCTGTCGGCGACAACAAAACCCAGATGCAGGCGACTCCAGAAAAACTCGGAATCAAAGCTTTGCAGGTAAACTCATATTTAGAGGCGATCGGAGTTTTGGTCGCTTTGCGATCGGGCATCAGTCCAGCTTCCTTGGGTGCAGACATCTCCTCCCTGCGTTGTTTATCTGACTAAACCCAACAAATCTCAAATCTCAAACCTCAAATCTAAAAGTGATTAAGTGGCAGAAAAACTTCCCGGAAATCCTGAAATTGAACCCTTGACGCGCACCCAAGTTTTAGTAGCAATGGGCGTGACAGCAATTATGTTGCTGGCGGTAGCTAAATTGTGGTTGCTATTTGGATCGGTATCGCTTTTGCCAGTCAAATTGATAGGAATCGACTTGCTCAAAGGATTTGCGCTCGGACTGGCAATTACAGGCGGTAGTGCGATCGTTTATCAACTCTGGCCCGGTTATCGCCGCAGTGCGGATGTTTACTTGGAAGTAGTGCTCAAACCTTTGTTTTGGCCGGATTTAATTTGGCTGGGACTCCTGCCGGGACTTAGCGAAGAATTGCTATTTCGAGGCGTGATGCTGTCTGCTTTGGGATTGAATGTTACCGGTTTAGTTTTATCGAGTTTTTGTTTCGGTATTCTGCACTTGGGAACCCTGGATCAGTGGCCTTATGCTGTTTGGGCAACGGCTGTCGGATTGCTGTTGGGTTACAGTGTTTTAGCTACTGGGAATTTGTTAGTGCCAATTACGGCTCATATCTGCACAAATTTGATTTCTAGCTGTGTTTGGAAGTGGGAACACAATCTCGTGAAGCGTTAGCTCGATCGCACTACAATATCGAGGTTGGGGCGGGTTTAATGAATCTCTCACTCGATTGGAGAGATGGGTGAACCCGCCCCTACGGGAATTATGTCTATTTAACGTGATACCGAGTCATTCTATTTTAGATTTTAGATTTTGGATTTTGGATTGACTTGCGCGAGATAAATTCGGGGGCTTGAGGATTTTAGATTTTGGATTGATTCCACGGATAAATCACGTGGCGGGTACCATGAAAAAATTCTCGGTCAATAAACGTAAATTTTGTAGGGGCGGGTTCACCCGTATCTCTGCTTAATAACCAAGGTATTTTTAAACCCGCCCCCACCCAGCGACAGGATTTTATGAGGGTCACACTTACCGGAAACGAGAGTTGAAAACCTTGTTAAGGCAGTTTGTAACTGCTCGATCGCACAATCAACTCACCTTGACTGGGGTTACGGCTGAAAATAAAAGCTCCTTCTTGAGTTTCACCGCTTGACAAAAAATCTATTTGTTGGTCGCCGGATTCTACAACTTCACCGTTGACGCGGAGTTCGGCCATAATTTGCACTGATTCTGCCGTTTCGCCGCCCGTATTAGTTACTGTAAACGGCACGTAAAATTGCCCTTGATTTTCGCGAATAGGCGTGTTCCGAGTGACAGAAATAACCGGAGGTTCCTGCTTTTTAGTCACCCAGTTGTAGAGTACGAGTCCGGTGAGGGCAAAGAGGATCAAGCCGGCGATCGCAAATGTCACCCATTCAGCAAAAGTTCTTTTTTGTTGCTGTTCTTTGTTATTACTTTCACTCATACCGCCAACCTCCCCGCGGCGCCGCCAACAGCCGCCGGCAATCCCAATACTAACGTATAGTTCAACCACAGCGACCACGGGTCGTCAAAAGTGAGTTTGTGGAAGAAAAACATCATAAATGCAGAAGCCGCCAGGGACACTAAATAGGCCATGACAGTTTCGCTGAGAGGACGCTGAAAAATCCCTTGCTGCTGCTGCCTTTTTGCTTGATAAGTAAAGCCTGCTACAAATACTATACCGTAAGAAATTAGCAGGGAAGCGGCGATAATTGCTAATTGCCTAGGTGGCGAAATACCTGCCGCTAGCATGGGAATTTCGTCAGTTGGGGCGATGTTGAAAGCAATGATCATCGCGCCGATTAAAGTAGCGCCGATATCTGCTACAGTTGCATTAATGGTAGGTTCCTGTTCACTGTCTGAACTTTGATAGCGATCGCCGCTCAAGAAACCGTTGGCCAGGGCTACTCCCAAGGCAAACGGCAGGCCTTCAAAGATGATTTTCCCCAAAGTTTCTTGCAGCGGAGTCTCCGGGGTAATTTCCCTGAGCAAAAACAGGACAAAAGCCGCGCAGACAATGCCAAGGGCGATCGCTTCTACGGTATCGATTGCAGCATCTAGCCAGCGGATCTCTTGAGTTTTGCGAAAACCTTCCGTGCGAGTCAACAAGAAAACGACGAGAAAAGTAGTTGCGATCGCGATCGACATTTCCGCTGGTGTAGTATAGGAACCGATCCACCAAACCTCCATCGTATAAAGCAGCGGAATTCCGAACAAAAAGCCACCAGATGCACCTCGAATGATGTCGTTTAGTTCCTTTGACCACTGATTTTTAAGTCTTTTTGATTTTTTCATGTTTCGTGAAAACGCACGTCAAAAATTGGGCAAGTAAATATTTTTTTAAACTGGCTCAAATAGAATACCATATTTGTTGTATTCTTTCTCTAACTTGCGTCCAGTCGCTAGCGGTTAAAATTCCCAATCGACGATTGACCAAACGCTTTTCTATTGTGTTCACCTTATGGAGTCGAACCACTGACGAACGCAAAAAACCTGCCTGCTCCCATTCTACAATCTCAATATCAAAAACAGTCTTAGTTGTTTGACTTGTCACTCGTGCAACAACAATATCTTCATCTCCTGCATCCAAAAGTACCAGCACAGGACGGAGTTTTGATGTTGTTACATCGGCAAACGGTAGTGCCAGTAAGAGAACTTCTCCTGATTGATAATTGGGCATATTTCAAATATTGTCGTAGATAGCATCTTCCTCGCTGTAACCAGCCAATAATTGCTCAGCAGCAAGGATCTGCCAAGCAGCGTTTTCCTCTTCTGTGTCAGTTGGTTCTTGCACCAGAACAATAACTCGGACTTCTTGGTTAGCTGCCAAGTATTTTAAGAGAGTATCGGGAAATTCTATTTTCCCTTCATCTGTGACTTTTGCTGGAAACTCGTAGGCTTTCATGGTAGGTTTTAATCTGTATTGAACTTAATTTTATTAAGACAGTTATAGTGCGAGTTTAATCTCAGAATAATCTCCCAAAGCTTCGTTGATTACAATCAGTTTTCCTTGACTATCTGCCCCTAATTGTTGATTTGCATTGAGTAATTCAATTCCATAAATAGTACCGTCTGGGGCAATATCCACATTCATTTGCTCCCTAACCTGGATAGTTTTTACCTGTGCGGTTTTTTCTTGCAGGTATATATAAGCTAGGTTGTATCTCGGATCGTAACTCAGTTTCACGGGAACCTCCTGCTCAAAAGAATTTGACAATTACAGTGATAATCATCTAGTCTTCGCCTTCTGACGCTGCGATCGCCTCCACTTTCTTAATAGCATAAACTTTTCCCTGCCACTCAGCATTGAAGGAAAAGTTGCGCCTAAATCCGGTTCTGCCAAATTGAGCCGGAAAAGTTGTGCCACTTTCAACAGTAGCAATTACTTCTGCCTCAGTTGCACCTCGCTCAATCAATCGTGCTTGAGCATGGGGATGTAATCTAACGCTCACGTTGCTATTACCTCCTTTTTGCCTCTTTATTTTTGCACTAACTTAATTCACCACACTCGTGCGATCATCGCATAAGCATCAAAATAAAGGCATGAGTGTCCAACAACAACCTCATTCCATGTACTCCTTAAACTCTTCTAGCGGTTCGTCAAAATCATCGGACATCCAAACCATTCCTTTGGCACTTCCTGCTTGCCGATTGGGTTTAGCTTGTTTGGGAATTCCTACCAATTTTACAACAGGCTGGTTATCTTGAGTAATCGCCACTTCTTCGCCTCTCATTGCCGCTTCGATTAATTCCAGAAGCTTTTCTTTTGCCTCAACAATGTCTACTTGATACATAATTCGTGCCTCCTTACTATCAATTTATAACATCACAATTCTAACTCAATTCAACAAATCCTCTTCCTCCAAATCAACAGACTGTAATTCCATATCAGCCGACTGCAACTGAGCCGGTGTAGCCGGAATCGCCGCAATTATTGCATCGATTACCTTCGCCACCGGAATAATCTCCATCCCTAACTCTGGTACGGGTTGATTCTTAGGAATAATCGCCCTTTTGAAACCCAATTTCGCCGCCTCCCTCAGCCGCAACTCTAATTGCGAAACCGGCCGCACCTGTCCTCCCAAACCAACTTCTCCAAGCAAAACTGTGCGCGCATCAACAACCCGATCGCGAAAACTGGCCACAACGGCGATCGCAACTGCCAAATCCGCCGCTGGTTCGTCCACCTTCAACCCGCCCACCGTCGCCAAAATCACATCTAATTTAGATAAAGGAATCCCCACCCTTTTCTCCAAAACAGCTAAAATTTGCTGCAATCTACCATTGTCCACACCAGTAGTAGTACGGCGCGGCGAACCGAAACTTGCAGGGCTGACTAGCGCCTGAATTTCTACTAAAATAGGTCGAGTTCCTTCGCAAGTAACAGTCGTCGAAGTACCGGGCGAAAATTCATCTCTATTCCCTAAAAATAACTCCGACGGATTATCTACTTCTCGCAAACCGTTGGCTACCATTTCAAAAACACCAATTTCGTGAGTAGCGCCAAAACGGTTTTTCATCGATCGCAAAAGTCGATGAGAAGCAAAGCGATCGCCCTCAAAATACAGTACAGTATCTACCAAATGTTCCAAAACCCTCGGCCCGGCCAAAGCTCCATCTTTCGTAACGTGACCGACAATAAATAAAGTAATATTTTCCCTTTTCGCCACCTGCATCAAAGCAGACGTACATTCCCGCACCTGAGCCACCGAACCGGGCGCCGATGTTAAACTAGCAAAATAAATAGTTTGGATGCTGTCAATCACCGCCACATTCGGTTTCAGCGCTTCCAACTCCCGCAAAACAACTTCTAAATCCGTCTCTGGAAGCAAGTAGAAATTCTCCGCTGAATTGTCCTCCGAATCCTTTTTAGCTTCCCCGTTACTGCCAGATTTATGCCCGCCGTTGCTTGACAATTCAACCGGATTAGCCACGCCCAAACGCTGCGATCGCAACTTCACCTGCTGGCCGGACTCCTCCGCACTGACATACAGTATCCGATCCTTGCGGGCCAACATATTCGCCACCTGCAACAGCAGCGTCGATTTCCCGATTCCCGGTTCCCCCCCAATCAACACCAGCGATCCCGGCACAATCCCGCCTCCCAAAACTCGATCGAGTTCCCCGTAACCAGAAGGCCAGCGAGACTGAGTTTGGTCAGCAATCTGCGATAATCTGAAAGATACCCTTGGTTGACCCTTCGACTTATCAGGGGGCGAACCGCCCACTGTCTTAGTTGTCACCCCAGTTAAACCAGCCCGCGGCACACCAGCAGTAGGTTGTTCTAACTGCTCGTCAAAAGAATCCCACTTCTGACAGCTAGGACATCTGCCAAAATATTGTGGTGAATCATACCCGCATTCCCGACAAATATATTGTATTCGAGGCTTAGGCATTGTTTACTATGATAAATAGTCACCCTAACATTTAGAAAAGTCTGATTTAAAGCAATTATCAAGCTTTCAGACCGATCGCCGCCCATGATTCAATTTGTGTCCTCTATGATAGGGTACAAAAAAATAACATTATCTGAAATGTAACTTAAGGAGTGCTCGGTAACTTGGAAAACCATAAAGAAAAAATTCTGGTAGTCGATGACGAAGCCAGTATCCGTCGCATTCTGGAGACTCGCCTTTCCATGATTGGCTACGATGTCGTCACCGCTGCTGACGGCGAAGAAGCTCTCGAAACATTTCGCAACACCGAACCCGACTTAGTGGTTTTGGACGTGATGATGCCGAAGCTAGACGGTTACGGCGTCTGTCAGGAGTTGCGAAAAGAGTCAGACGTGCCTATCATCATGCTAACTGCTTTGGGAGACGTAGCCGATCGCATCACCGGTTTAGAATTGGGCGCCGACGATTACGTCGTCAAACCCTTCTCTCCCAAAGAACTAGAAGCCCGTATCCGTTCGGTATTGCGCCGGGTAGACAAAAACGGCGCATCGGGAATTCCCAGTTCTGGAGTCATCCACGTCACCAACATTAGGATTGACACCAACAAGCGCCAAGTTTACAAAGGCGACGAGCGAATTCGCCTCACGGGCATGGAATTCAGCCTGTTAGAACTGCTTGTCAGCCGTTCTGGAGAGCCTTTTTCGCGATCGGAAATTTTGCAGGAAGTCTGGGGATACACGCCAGAACGCCACGTAGACACCCGCGTAGTGGACGTTCACATCTCGCGGCTGAGGGCAAAGTTGGAAGACGACCCCAGCAATCCCGAATTAATTCTCACCGCCCGCGGCACCGGCTATCTCTTCCAGCGAATTGTCGAAATTGGGGAAGTAGGATAAAGTCAGTTGGCAGTTGGCAGTTGGCATTACTTAAATTACCAACTACCAATTACCAATGACTAATGACTAATGACTAATGACTAATGACTAATGACTAATGACTAATGACTAAATCTGATCCCAATAAAGTTTTGCGGCAATTGCCCTTAGTTGCAGGAGGGTTAGCAGGTACGCTGCTAATGGTAAACCGATTGCTGACAGAGCAAATTACAGATTCTCAAGCTCGATCGGACGCTTTGGGAGTAATTATCAGCGCTCTGCTGATTTTAACAGGTTTGCTGTGGCAGCAGGTGCAAGCGCGATCGCCCGATTCCGTAAAACTTATCGGCGAAGAAGGTTTTGAATTTGCGCCGGATTTGCCGGATGCTGTGAAAATAGAATTAGCCTGGGCGTCGCGTTTGCTGTTGACAAATACCGCCACAAGGTCGATCGTAATTGTGTATCAAGGAAAAGTCCTATTGCGGCGCGGTATTTTAGGCATCAATCCCGAAGTCAAACCGGGGCCGATTTTGCAGCGAGTGCTCGACAAAAATAAACCAGTTTATTTAGTAAATCTCAATATTTATCCCGGCAAAATTGAATTTGACTATTTGCCAGAAAATACTCAAGGAGTCATCTGTCAACCCATCGGCACCCAAGGCGTTTTAATCTTAGGCGCTAACGCGCCCCGCAGCTATACAAAACAAGATGAAAACTGGGTAGAAGGCATTGCCGACAAACTAGAAAATACCATCAATCGATTTTAGATTTTAGATTTTAGATTTTAGATTGTGGATTTTAGATTTTAGATTGTGGATTTTAGACTTGAGATTGTGGATTTGAGATTTTAGATTTTAGATTTGAGATTGTCGATTGCACAATGCCAGCACTTTGACACTCCTCGACTATCAGGTACGAGGATTCTTCCTTCACCGGGATTCCGACGAATTTACTTGCAAGAAAGCATCTTGACCGTATGCCCTACGGCTGCAAGTCCTCTAATAAGAACTACTTGAGCTGCTGCAATATCCCTATCAGTTGTGTAGTTACAACTTGAGCAGGTGTGGGTGCGCTCTGACAATTCTTTTTTGCCCGTTTCTACACCACAACTAGGACAAATCTGACTTGTTTTATGAGTGCTTACTTTCTGGAAGTACACGCCATGCTTAAAACAGGTTTGCTCTAATATTGTGAAGAACTGACCCCAGCTTGCCTCTAAGCAATGTTTACCTAGTATTGCTCTAGACAATCCTACTAGGTTCAAGTCCTCAACAAATATCATCCCCACATCTTTACAGAGTTGGTGAGACAATTTCCAGTGCCAGTCTTGGCGACAGTTTGCAATGTCCTCGTGCAGTTGAGAAACTTTCTTCTGAGCCTTTTTCCAATTATTTGAGCCTAACTTTTTCCGACTGACGCGCTGTTGCAGCAATTTAAGCTTGCGTTCGGCCTCAACAAAAAACTTTTGGCGCTTGACTAAAAGACCGTTAGAAGTTGCTATGAAATTAGTTAAGCCAACATCAATCCCAATCCCCTCGCCGTGTGGCATAACCGACGGCACTGACACGTCCCATTGTAGGGTTAGCATTACATACCAACCGCTGGCTCTCTTGACGATTCTGGCTTGTTTGATAGTTGCCCCATCAGGAATAGGACGCGATTGGTGAAGTTTAACCAATCCAATCTTGGGTAATTTTACTTTTCCATTCTGAACCGGATCAACCCCCAATTGAGGGAAGACAAAAGACCGCATTGTTCCCGCTTTTTTAAAGCGAGGAAAACCGTGCTTTTGTTCCCACATACTGACAAACGCTTTTTCAAGCCGTCTCAATGTTTGTTGCAAAACGTGTACGGCAACGGCACCCAAAGCCGATATACTTGCCCTGGCTGCGGTTAAGTTCTTGCACTGACTAGCATAAGTTGGTCGTTTTGTTTCGGCCCCAATAATAAATTCAGAGCGGATAGAGCAAGCGTTAACCTGGCAACTACGAGAATGAAACCAATGCTTGCGCTCTGCCAGCGCGTAGTTATAAACGCGACGACACTGTTCCAGCCAATCTTCAAAAATGGCTGCTTGCGCTGGCGTTGGTCTTAATTTGTACTCGTAGGTTAAGTTAAACACTTGCTCTATCCTCCTACTCTGATTATACAGTCGTGAAGAAAGGCCGGAACGCTTATTCACAAGTTTTAACTAAAGTCGCCCTAAAAGGGCGAGGCTTGTACCCAGTTTCTTGGTCAAGGTGCGTTCCTCTTCGAGGGCTGCGCTAACAAGCGATTTGCCTCATTCTCGGTGTTGGCTATCGGCAATAAACAAGATTTATTACCGATAATATCTTTTGAAAAGAAGAAGAGGGAGCGCTGCCCCCAACGAAATTTCCAGGGTTTGAGGGTCTTTTTAACCACCAAGACGCGGGCTGCGTGTACAGGGCAGGGCGCACCTTAGTCCTCAACAAGTCTCTCCGGGTGCGCTAGGCGCACCTTACTAGCTCAAAACTCGCAACTCAAAACTCAAAACTACTAGCGAGCCCAGTCAGTACCGCGCCACAGCGTAAAAAACAAAACACTAGAAATCAGCGCGCCCAGCAGCCACTTAATCGCATTTTTAAATAACCCCAAGCGCTGACTTTGCTGAACCGCAGCACTTTGCGTCTGTAACCGTTCCTTAGCCGGAGTAATTCTCGAAAGAATTTGCTCTTTCAATTGCTGTGGGTTTTGCGTATCCGCTTGTACCCCCAAACGGGTAAGTTCCCCCGCCAAATTCCTTAAATCTTCAGGACTACCCTTATTCAGCCGTTCTTCCACCTGCTGCAACTGAGCTAATTGTTGGTTTGCTTGAGTAGTAATTTGCTGGTTGTTTTGATTGTTGACGTAGATAGTGCCAAAAATTCCCAAAGGTAGCATCAACAGAAAAACCAGACCTAGCAGCAGACAAACCCAAGACAAAACCTTCAAAAAAAGGTCTTCCAAACCTCGGCGTTCGTATCCTTCGCCAAAAAATATCAGCGCCATTGCCAGTAAAGGAACTGGCACCCGTTCCACTACAGCCCCAATCGTTTGCAATTCCCAGAGGCGATTGCCAAAATTGGCTGGTATAAGAACTGCAATCGTATCTAATACAGACAAAATTAATAGACCGTAGCCAATCCAACGCAGTCTGTAGATAGAAAAACCTTGTTCGCCTTGTAAGTCATTCATAAAATAATCAGAGTTGTTGTTAAGAAAAATCTCTCTTGACGCCGCCCAATAACGGATACAATCCCCCGACCAAAGTCGTGGATAGTCAAACATTTTAGACTCTTGTTCAAGCTTCCAGATTCACCTGTGGATTAAATCTAAAAGCTAAAAGCTAAAAGCTAAAATCGACTGAATCGAGTCAAGGTTCGGGGAATCGCGGCTGCCACCACTCATACCAAGAAACCCAAGCATTCTCTAGAATTTTTTTGGCATCTTCTGGATTTGTTTTATCCAAAGGCACAGACATCTGAGTCCACAAACAGCGCCGGTCTTGAATATTTCCCCTACCCAACAACCAAAACAGAATACGGTTTGGCTGCCAATCTCGAGTATTTCGATTATATCTAAACTGTTGGGAAGTTACTGTAGCACTGCCATTAGGATTGATACACGAACTCAAATACAGTCGATTTTGCTGTTGCAAAATTCCGTGAAACCCTGCGCCTTGAGTGTTTGCCAATGCTAGTTTACCAGGAGACGACTTGAGAACAGTATGTCCCCTCATCATACCTTCCACATCCCCAATGGTGTCTACTGCATAGCGCATCTCTATTTCTAGAGCCATGCTATTTTTTTGATATTCATATTTCCTGGCAGCTTTGAATTCTGAATTTTCCTTGATTTCCAGAAGCGCGCTCTTGTTTAGTTTCCAATCGGCTAGAGGCACCGACTCGGGAAACTCAAACGGGGTTGCCACATTCTTGCCGTCCGATGGATAGAAAACCAACTTTCCGGCAACCAACAAAACCCCTCCCAAAGTAACAGCCAACAGGGAAAGCCTAAGTGGTTTCCAAGAGGTAATAGCCATTAGCAATTCTGTCCTTCCTGATTTGGGGGTTGGTTTTTCAAAATTGCAAACCAACAGAATAACCCGAAAATAAATACAGCAATCATCGAAAATATTACCGAACCATTTCCTTCGTGCCAGTATTTAAATGCTTCGGGTTGAGATAGCGATACCAGCACGGCCAGGAGACCAACTCGCGCGGCATTCACTACAAATGCAGTAATTATTGCCACGAATGGCAATACCATTTTCTGACCCGTAGTGGTAGGAAACATCAGTAAGAAAACCAGAGCTAGTCCTAACAATTGTAGCATCGCATTCACCCCGGAACAGCCGTGATTCACTTCCACGCTTCCCTTTTCTAGGATTAGAAAAACCCCTTTCCGCACTACTTCAAATCCTACATAGTGCAGGATGAAAGCTGAAAATTTAGCTGTTAATTTTGGAACATCAACAAATACTCCGATCAATCCGGGAGGAATAGCTGTATACGCAAGAATTAGAAGTTCCTGCCAATATTGTTTCAGTCCTTTTGTGCCGGAAGCCAGCAAGGCGAGACTGATTCCAGACAAAAAAGGCGTTGCTCGGATAAAAAAGTCGTATCCCGATATCGACGAACTTTTGAGCAATATTAAAGCAATTAACGCTGTCCCAAAAAAGCTGGCGAAAATTCCGCTTTCAAAATTTAAAGACTCGTGCCTTTCCCAAATTAGAAATGCTACGACTCCCCAAAACAGTAACATTGTACCGAACAGGTCAGTGTCGTTTGTTCGGGAAGTCAGAGTTAGGTGTATGGCAATCAAACCGGAGGCGATGCCTAACAGCCAGTATTTAGGTTCTTGGATGTGCTTGAGCGAGTTTATTTCGGTCATTGCTGCTTTTTGTTTTTCCTAAAAGCTTCTAAAATGCTTAAGCTTGTAACTCTATTAAAATTATCAGCTACAAACACTTAAATTTATGCGTTTGGGATGATTTTTCACTAAATCTTCACAAAGATTGACAAGAGCAAATATGTGTGATATCTACCTTCACCTAATTAAATCTGAAGTTAGGAGCAAAGACAAAAGAAAACAGGTTTTTTAACTCAGATCGATCGCACTCCACGAAAGATTTTCCTTTCTCTAACCCGGTTTATGCGGCGAGAGTTTAAATGTAAAGCTTGAAGGCAAGACAGAAACCTTTGTTGGACGCACTCTTGAGCTGGAAAACCAGTTTTTTACTGGTTCTGGTTTTTTGTAGCCGGTGCGTCCAGGAGGAGATTAGTTAGAGTAGACTTTCCGGTAGTAAGTTTGATATTCCTCCGAAAGCAGGGGTTCCCACCACTCCCGATGGGCTAGGTACCATTCTACAGTCTGTCGCAAACCTTCTTCAACGGTTACTGAGGGAGTCCAACCTAACTCTGTTTTAATTTTGGTGGCATCAATAGCATAACGCCGATCGTGCCCGGCTCTGTCTTTGACAAATGCGATCAATTGTTCGCAAGGACGGGCGGGTAAATCAGAAGCTAATTCGTCCATTAGCTGACACAGCATTTTCACTAAATCGAGATTTTTTACCTCGTTGTTGCCGCCAACATTGTAGGTTTCCCCAGGCTGACCACGGTGAATAACGACATCTAAAGCGCGGCAGTGGTCGAGAACGTACAGCCAATCTCGCACGTTTTGACCGTCGCCGTATACTGGCAGCGGTTTGCCCAATAACATATTGATGCACATTAATGGAATGAGCTTTTCTGGGAAGTGATAGGGGCCGTAATTGTTGGAACAGTTGGTGATAATTGTCGGGACGCCGTAGGTGTGGAAATAGGCGCGGGCGAGGTGGTCGCTACCAGCTTTGGAGGCTGAGTAGGGACTGTTGGGCGAGTAGGCCGTTGTTTCTGTGAAGGCTGGGTCATCGGGGCTGAGACTGCCGTAAACTTCGTCGGTAGAAACGTGGAGGAAGCGCATTTGGGTTTTGAGAGATGCCTCATCAATGGCTTCAAAATGCTTGCGGAAGGCTTCTAAAAGTGTGAAGGTTCCGACAACGTTGGTTTGAACAAAGGCGGCAGGCCCGATAATTGACCTGTCAACGTGGGATTCTGCGGCAAAGTGGGCGACTGTGGTGATGTTTTCTTCTTTGAGCAAGGTATCGACTAAGGTACGATCGCAAATATCCCCCTGCACAAATCGAAAATTTTCGCCTCCTTCCAAAGTTGCCAGGGTTTTTCTGTTTCCGGCGTAGGTTAAAGCATCGAGTACCACTACTCGATCGCCCGGATAGCTGCTGCACCAGTGATGCACAAAATTCGAGCCGATAAATCCAGCCCCGCCCGTCACCAACAATCGGCGAGGAGCTCGGTCAATGCCTTGATTCGCGCTGTCTGTCATAAAAATAAGAGTTTTTCCAATAACTAAGCCTTTACAAAAGTAGCCTTAAAAGTAGTTTGTCACCAAGTGTTTGCCGCTCTGTAATTAAAATTTCTACTGTCTCACCTCAGATTTTCTAATTTGGGCGCGATCCAAGTATGGGTTCACAAAACTTGAACTTCCACCGATCTGTTCGCCCAAATGCTTACATAATAACCATTCCAGTTTTTTAAGCGGGCAATTTTAAATTTGAAGTGCGTGAGGCTATAGCTGACTTTTGCGATCGATCCGCGATATGGACGGCGCGCAGAGTTGATAGATTTGTAAAGAGCTGTTACCATTAATTTTTTAATTATCCTTTACAATCTCCCAAGCATCATGAAGAAGTTTCAAGTGTTAGCTGGCATTGCTTCCGTAGTCGCGATCGCAAGCAGCATCGCCATAGGTGACGCCGCATCTGCTTTCCCCTGTTCCTACAGCAAATCTAGCGCGTCTAAATCTGGTTCTGCGACAACCCTCCTAGGTTCCGGCGGCTCGGAGCGCATTAATCCGTGGAAATCCTACAAAACAGCAGCTCTCGGTTTCCTCGGTTTGGCTGGAGTTTTGGGTGGCGGTGCTGCTTACATGAGCTACCGTGCCGGCAAGCGCGCTTCTGCTGCTTGCGCTGCGATGACCGATAATTTTGAAGTTTTTGAAGAGTCGGCTCCGATCGCAGATGCAGGTGTTTCTGGACACTTGGAAGTTCCGGCGTTGCTCGATTTGGCGGCGGCGGGTGCTGTAGCTGAGTCAGCAAATGCGGTTGCAGTCGTTCGCGAACACCCAGAAGCTCCAGGTGGCGAGCTGGATTTGCCGGTTTCGCCAGTTGCTGAGTTGAGTTCTGAAATTGCGATCGAACAAGTCCAAAGCGCGATCGTCAAATAGTTATCTCAAACCAACGTATTCGCTTAGCGCACCTCCAATCTTGCAAGATTGGAGGTTTTTTGATTTGAAATTATCTACCCCTACAATTTCCTGTCATTGCGATCGCGAAGCACTGCAAACAATAGACAGATGAATCGATCGCACCAGTATCATATTCCGGCTCAGCAAACGAGCGCTGAATTAATATCAATTAAAAAAACTCTTGCTACCATCATCAATCTCATAGCAATTATTAAAAGTCGCTGCTCTCCGTCAGGACAAGGCTGTGCGGTTTTCCTACTGTATTTGAACTGTATTTGATCCGATTGAAAACTGCTATAAAATTAGATGAGTCAAAGCGAGACAGTACGCTGCCGAGGCGATCGCTAAAAATACTCTTCAGATCAATCTGAGGGTAGACGGCAAGAGTTCAAATCCCCTGCTATCGTTGGAAATATAGCCCTACAGATTACAACTATTAGGTTATGAATGCTTGGCGCGATCGATTCAATCAATTTACAGGTAAAACTCGATTGGCAGTTTGCCGGGTGTTCGTTCACCTAACAGGCGAAGATGTTGCACCGCTGTTAGGAGTTCTCAACCGCACCGCCAGACAAGCAATTGATGCCGATGGCGACATAGCAGTTTTAGGAGAAGGTCTTGTAGAAATTTGCAATCACCTGTTGCAGTACGACAACTACTGGCAAGCAGCCGCCAATGAAGGCGATGTTTTTTGGAATGAAGGCGAAGCGGGCGATTATGTGGATGAACTTTTCATTGATTCAGCCGATCGCTATCTCAGCGAGCCTCAATACAGTACATCTGTTTACGATAAAAATTCCCCCTTGTCTTTGCCGGTAACTAGAAATGTGGTGGTGATGCTGACAGTTGCCTATGAAGGCGAAGTTCCGGCCCTAGAAACTGACCTTGCGGACATCAGCGCGCTGAAAGTCGGTTTAAAAGCACTGATTAATTTACATTACCAAGAAAGGCTCCGAGCTGTGCAAGTTCACTTTTCTCCCGCACAGTTGGGAGACGAACTTACCAACGACCAAGTGTTGGTCAATTTCCCCGAACTTATTCCCATTTAAGGAAGGAGTAATTAGTTATTAGTTATTAGTTATTAGTTATTTGCGGTGCCCAGAGCGGAGTCGAAGGGTTATTTGCTACCAATGCGCGATGCCCGATGCCCAATGCCCAATTACCAATTACTATTTATGATGCTGCGAAAACTGACAATTTATTTAATGGCTTTAACTTTTTTGTGGACGGCAACCGGCTGCGGTTCACCTCGCACACAAACTTCTACAAATCCTGCGGGAAATCCGAATATTAACACTGTGCGCCCTGCACCAAACAATAACTTGGCTCAAGGCCAATATCCCGTACAGCAAGTTACCTACAACGATGCTGATGGCGAATACAGTTTGATGTTGCTGAATACTCCCCCCGGCAGTCCCCCAGTTTACCGCACTAGGGATTTGCAAATGGCTCGCTTAACAAATGAAGAAATATCGGCAGGCAAGAAAAGTTATCTAAATGTGGAGAACAATCAAGCGGTTTTGCATTTGACAGAAGATTTTAAAATTGAGTACGTTCACAACGTTACCCAAACTGTTCCTAATCCTCAAACAGGTCAGCCACAAACCGTAGTAGTGCGGCAGCAATCTGGCTTCTGGGCACCGTTTGCTGGAGCTGTGGCCGGTCAGGCGATCGGCAGTTTGTTATTTAGACCGCGATATTATATGCCGCCAGTCTATCAGCCGGGGATTATGACAGGATATGGCGGGTATGGTAATACTTACAACCAAGCTGTTCAGCAATATCAAACTCGGTATCGAACTCCGCCTCCGGCTGTGAGAAACCGTCAAGTTTTAAGGACGACCGGCCGCTTGCGATCGCCCACATACAACCAGCCAGTAAGACCCTCAGTACGTCCAAATGGCAATCGATCGACCGGTTCGGGTTACGGTGGCAGCACTTTGAGGCGATCGCCCAACTCAAATTCCCCCCAGCAAAGGCGGAGTCCGAGTTTTGGTAGTGGCAGGAATTCTCGTCAACCGAGTCGCAGTCGTTCTTTTGGCGGCAGAAGGCGTTAAGAATATCATGTTTCAAACTCAGGCCAAATGTATCCTGGCCTTCGATCATTGCTAATTCGAGGATTCCACTCTGGATTTATCGTCAGCAATTTAGGCCAGGGCTGTAAATCATTTGCCCTCAATTCCTGATGATAAAATCGGACGATCTCTTTGAAAAATTTCAACCGCAAAGGATGCAAAGTAAGAGATATCGCTATTATTTATGAGATGTGCCTGTACGTTTCAACTGCCACTCATGCGCCCTTCTTTTTGCAGCCTCGATACCACTTTTAGGTAGAAGTTCACCACGCCAGGGTTTCAGTGCTTCTGGATTTTCCACCACCCAATATTCATCAGCCCCATACCCCTCTTTTTTTTCTTCTTTTTCTTTTTTTATAGCTTTCTTCGCATTGAGCGATCCAATATGACCATTTACGGACGGTTCACCGCGCTTTTGCAGCGCTAACCCTCGCTTAATTTGATCGGGTTTAATTTTTGGCCAAATCTCTAAACATCGCTTAAGCATCAAATCCGTAGTGTAGTGCAGCCAAGGAGATTTACCAGAAGCCAAACCACAATCAAATTCATAATAATATTGAATACCCAGTTCAAACTTCTTGACAGAGCTTCCAAAACGATCGAAACAAGAGTTGATAATCTTATCTAAAATCGCCAGTCCAGACTGCTCAATAGTTAGGTCAAATCTCTGCCATTCATTATTTTGAATGTAAAGGCAGCGAAAAATATATAGCGTCTCAATAACTTTTGCAGTAGGTTTTCTTTCATTTAGCCGTTTTTCTAATTCTAAGTTAGTCATAAAGAGATCGAAGAGATCAAGCATTTTGCCAGAGCGTTCATTTTTTTGATTGTCATACCAATAACCTTCACTTAACCTAGAGTAAACCCACTTTAACTCCATCTTGACTTCCTTGAGCGTGGGCGGACAATTGGTCGTAATTGAGTACGAGGGCAAATCCAAACTTTGAGTGAGACCAATCGAGATTGGATTTGGTATTTGCAGCTTTGCCAAGCCACCAAATAACGTCAACTCCTGCATATAAGTAATCCTCTGTTCGTTTTTCAAGTTCTTCAACTGTTATTGAAGCTAGTTGGCACTCGTGAGCGACTATCCACCCGTTAGGAAACTTTGCTACAACATCAGCAATCCGCCTTACTTCAGGAATAGGAAACTCATATTCTATTTCGGCAAGGCTGTACTCTGGCAGTTCTGTCTTGAGAGTTTTTGCTATCAACTCTTTCCCTGCAAGATGTTCAGGACTTTCTGGATGGCTTTGGTAATCGCTTGTGCATTCTGCTTTGTGGGCAAAATGAGGTTTTTTGATCATCCCTTGCTTAATAATCATCGGACTACCACAAAGCTGACATACTAAGTCACCTGCTTGCAGTTCAGCACGAGGATTTTTCAATTTTGTAATGTCTACTCGTTCGTTAGTGCTTGCGATTTTGGCAATTAACGGCATGGTCACACCTCTAGTTAAACGATAGACAGAGAGCGTATTAAACAGTTTAAAGCCTTTCCATATAAAATGGCTATACTTAAATAAAGCATCTGTCCTTTCACGATCGGATAGCTGACATGACCCAAAGCCTCAACCCCACAACCTTACCTCCCGCCTTTCCCGATCACACCCAACTACCTGACTCCGACGGCACGTTTGTGAAAAACTTCCAAGAACATCCCCAGAGTATTCTACTCACCGACTCCCTGGAAACTACACTGCAAACCCTTCACCCCGACGGACAATATGCGATCGGGCAAGATAGCGGCATTTACTGGCGCGAAACCGATCCTCCAGAAAAGGGAGCCGAAGCGCCTGACTGGTTCTACGTTCCCAACGTCCCGCCCCTAATAGATGGGGAAATTCGCCGCTCTTACGTGATTTGGCGCGAGTATATTGTGCCATTAATTGCGATCGAATTTGCTAGTGGTAATGGCTGTGAAGAACGAAACAATACTCCCTTATCTCGCTTACCAGAAGGTGTCAACCAGAAACCCGGAAAGTTTTGGGTATACGAGCAGATTATTCACATTCCTTACTATGCGATATACATCATTAAAACGAGCGAATTGGAAGTCTATAACTGGGTGAATACTCGTTATCGCCGTTTGCAACCGAACGATCGCGGGCATTATCCGATCGACATGATGGGAGTAGAGTTAGGTGTGTGGGAAGGTAGCTATCAAAATCAGCATCAGCGATGGTTGCGTTGGTGGGATAATCAGGGGAATTTGTTGTTAACTGGTAGCGAACAAGCTAGACTCGAACGCCTCCATACCGAACAGGAACGCCAAAGGGCCGATCGCGCAGAACAAACCCAACGGGATGCTATTCCCCAACTGTTGGCAATGGGTTTAACTGTAGAGCAAGTGGCTCAGGCGCTGTCGCTGTCGGTGGAAGATGTACAGAGATTGGGCTGACAGTTAACTTTCATGATTCAGAAGCCAAATCTCTTTTCTCGAATTGCTGGCATTTCTACGATCGTCCTTTGTGCAGTCGGCGGATTGTTGTACGTCAAAAAACCCGTACAATCTATTCCCGCAAAACCAGCACCAGAGGAAATTGTACTAGATGCCGAAGTGCGATCGCTCCCCGGAAAACTCGACAGCATCCCCCTCTTCAACAGCAACAGTCCCGAATGGGTCAAAAAAGAAGGCATTTTGCTCTCCACGTTTCCCCCAGACGGCAAAAAAGTCCCCGCGGCTCACCTTAACTTCGCCTTTCAAGGGCAATTCAACCTGTTTGCTCACCACTTTTCTCACACTCCGCTGAATTTGAGAACTTTGTATATCGGCGCTTTGCTCTACAATCCCAGCTCCGAACCCGTGACGGTGGAAGTGTTACAGGCAGCCAGTTACCTGATGGAACCAGACGCACCGTTCAAACAAAAACCAGCACTAAGTGAGACTCCCAACGGCGAAGTATATTCCGGCCCTGGGATTCGCGCTGTCGATAACGTTTTGCGGGGAATGCGGCAGCCGGATTTTCCCGAAAAACTGCTGATTGCACCGGGAGAAACCGCATTGTTGATGAATCGCCCTATTCCCGTGCGGGGTCTGGAAAAGCCGATAAATGGTCGTTCTACCTTTGTGCAGCTCAAAAGTAGCGGCAAGGTTTATGCCGCTACTTTGGCAATGTATGCACCTCAAAATGCTGATGGGGGCGAGCGCGCGCCAACTCTGGAAGAATGGCAGCAATTGCTGAATAATGGCGGTTTGGCAGGCCCCCGCGACAAAACCCCGACTCCCCCCGACGCGACTTCGGGAAGCCTGATTTACGGCCGCGTAGCAGGGGTGCAGCAAGGTTCGGGATGGGAAGCGGAATTAGTCGATCGCGATGCTAAAAATCTGGCAATTCCCCAGACTGGAAAAGCGATATCCTATGGGATCTCTACCTTGCGCGGGGGCACTTTGGGAACCCAACAAGTGCAAGCCGGAAAAATGCTGGCGCGCTATCCCGACACCGCTTACGAAGCCCACGGCAATTACGGCGTACACTACAATCTGATTGTGCCGCTGCATAACACTGCCCAAAAACCGCAAACGGTAGCGGTGAGTTTGGAAACGCCTTTAAAAGAAGATCGACTCTCAAAAAATGGATTGCGATTTCGCCAACCTCCCCTAGATTTTCCCTATTTTCGAGGTACTGTGCGGCTGCGCTACCGAGATGATGGAGGTTACGATGTAACTCGCTACGTGCATTTGTGGCACCGTTTCGGTCAAGTTGTGGAACCGATGGTAAAGTTGAGGTTAGCTGCGACAGAAACGCGATCAGTAAAAGTTGATTTTATTTATCCTCCCGATTCCACGCCGCCGCAAGTATTGACAGTGAGAACTTTGGAATAGTTGATTTAGCCTTCTCTGTTTCCCCCAGACCCAAAAAATATGTGATTTAATTTCTACATTAGTATGTAGGTGACAATATGTCTTCTTCACAACCCCCGTCAGGGGAAAGAAATCCTCTAGGATTGGATGAATTGATTGCTATCTTGGTTGCCTTCGGCACAATGGGAGCAATTTTATTTTGGGTAACAGGTAAAAATCCCGATCGATTGAATGCCAGAAATTGGCAATTTCCAGCCGTTTTCTCTCAGCCTGCTGTTACTCCCGCGACTCCGGGAATATTAACGCCAGAATCGCCAAGTTCGGATTTGCGATCGCCCGCGACAACCCCCCTTCCGTCAAAACCAGATGTCGCACCTGTGGCACCTTTAGGGCCGATTTTACCGGCAACTCCTCCGGTGGGTGTAATCGTTGTTCCTCCGAAGCCAATTGCGCGATCGACTCCCGATCCAGCAATTACCAAACCGAAAGCCGATAAACCCAAAGCCGATAAACCCAAAGCCGATAAACCCAAAGTTGGGCCTGTTATATTATCCGATGTTCCCGACAAATATTGGGCGCGTCCGTTCATTGTCGCTTTAGTCGATCGCAAAATCTTTACTGATTTCACCGACAGCAAATTTCGTCCCGACGAACCGATGACGCGAGCCGAACTAGCGCGCTTAATTCAGCGAATGTCCGACGACAAAAAGCCGATCCGAAAACCGATTGATTTTAAAGACGTAAAAGACAAAAGTCCTGTAGCTCCGGCGATCGACCACACCGTCACAACTGGATATCTTAAAGGATACCCAAACAATGAGTTCCGTCCCGACAAAAATATTCCCCGTGTCGAAGTCATCGCAGCTTTAGCCAGCGGTTTGAGCCTGAAACCATCAACAAAAACAACCAAAACTTTACAAGTTTATACAGACAGGAAAAAAGTGCCGAAATGGGCAGTTAACAAAGTAGCATCAGCCACAGAAGCTGGCATTGTTGTCAACCACCCGAAGCGCGCACTTTTGCAGCCTAATAGAACAGCAACTCGCGCTGAAGTAGCAGCCATGATTTACCAAGCTATGGCAAAAAAAGGCCAAGTACCTGCAAAGGCTTCTGAGTATGTTGTGCGGCTTTAATTAGAGGAATGAAGCCCTTCTTTTTTCTATGAGTCTGACTTGGGCTTGCGGGTAGTCAGAAACCGGGTTTTTTGCGACAATACTTCCTCATAGCTGACAGAATCAGCCAAAAACCCGGTTTCTTGGGCTTGCGAGCCGTCAGAAACCGGGTTTTTTGCGACAATACTTCCTCATAGCTGACAGAATCAGCCAAAAACCCGGTTTCTTGGGTTTGCGGGCAGTTGAGATCGATGTTAAAATCACAGGAATCATGTCAAATCATCATTCCACACTCATTGATTCGATTTGAGGCAATTATTATGTATCATCAGATAAGACTTGGGGATAATCAGCTCGATAGCAGCGATATTCAAGAAACAGTAGTTATTGATACTGATGGAGAAGTGCTCTTCTATCCCAATTTTTTTAGCATCGAAGAAAGCGATCGTCTTTTTTCAGATTTATATTCTAGTATTAACTGGAAACAGGATATTATTCATTTTTATGGAAAAAAGATACCTTTACCCAGACTTACAGGTTGGTATGGAGATGAAGGCAAATCATATACATATTCCGGCATCGAACAGCATCCCGATCCTTGGACTCCCACACTCAAATTAATTAAATCAAAAGCTGAAGAGATATCAAAAGTTACTTTTAATAGCGTGCTTCTCAATCTATATCGTGATGGTAAAGATAGCGTTTCCTGGCATAGCGATGACGAGCCAGAATTAGGAAAAAATCCGATTATAGCCTCAATTAGCTTTGGGGCAACTCGCCGATTTTCCTTAAAGCATAAAATTTCAAAAGACTACAAAATTGATATAAATTTGCTCAATGGTAGTTTGCTGTTGATGAAAGGTGAAACCCAGCATTGCTGGCAACATCAAATTCCTAAAACTTCTAAATTTGTGGAACCAAGAATAAATCTAACTTTTAGAATCATCAAACCCGTTTAAAATAAAGAAAATAAAATTTCAGCGCTGCTATCAAATCAGGGTTAATTGAGTTATGAAAAATCTACTTTTATTAGGAACCTTAAGCTTTAGTATTGCTTTTTGTTTGGGTATAGCAGTAGAAAAAAATCTTCATAAAAGTGCTGTCATAGGTGGTATAGCGACAATTAGCACCCTTAGTAGTGCCTTCGTTTTAAGCAAAAAATCTGACCGAGAACTTGAAAATATCCGCAGCCATGCCGAAAATTTAAAAAGCATTGAAAATCAGATTTTAAGCCTGAAAAATAAAAGAATAAAACTTGTACAGGCAATTGATAGCAACACTAAATCAAAAGCCACGATTGAAGCAGAATACAACTCAATTGCGATTGAAGTCGAGCGGCTTAAAGAAGAAGTTAAATCTCTCAATCTACAGCGAAAAAGTCTGCACAATGTAATTGCTAAGCATAAAAATCAAGACATAAAAATTAAACCTAAAATTCCTGTTAAAACTGAAGTAGCAAAACCAATCAAAAAGACAACAAAGACAATATTGTACAATTGCATTTTAGATGGATTAGAAAATTCGACATACTTTTATCACAAAAACCACCAGGGAACCTTTGAAAACTATTTACAATCATTACAAAAACCCGCAGAAGCATTGTGGTATTCTTATAGATCGAATCAGGTTAAAGTAAATTATTCGGAGCCGTCAATTCAAGCAGTTTATTTGATGCGTTATTATCCCCATTATGCGTACATGAATTTTCAAATATTAGAAATGATACACGCTCAAAATTTATTGAAAAATCTAACAAACGAAACGCTAGAAGTATGCTTATTTGGTGCAGGGCCATGTCCAGAAATCGTAGGCTTAAGTAAATACTTATCAGATAAGTATCAAAACATTAAAAGATTAACTGTTAATGTATATGATATTGCTTCTGAGGAATGGACTTTAAGCAGAAATATTACCGAAAAATTTGTGATACCGGAATACTGGTCCGGAGATTTAAAGCTAAATAGTAATTACCTAGATTTATGCGAATCTAATTCTCTTTACTCAATCAAAACAACAATTCAAAAAAGCCAAATGTTCATTTTTCAAAATTGTCTAAATGAAATTTATAATATATCTACAGTTCAAACAAATCTCAATTTTTTGCTTAATGAAATACCTGTAGGTGGTGTAATAATAATTATTGATTTATGTAACTATAACCAAAACACCACCATAATCGATCGATTGAAAGAACAAGTAAGTAATCGAGATGATTTTGAAATTTATTGCCCTGAAGCTAAAGATACTAAAATTAAAGCTTGCTTTCCCATTCCACCACTAATCACACAACATCTCTTAACTGGAAAAGATAAGTTAGTACCTCGTAGTAAAGATATCGATTGTCTTTTTATAAGTTTGCACAAAATTAATCTAAAAGCTTTGTAATTGATATGAAATTCGGTTGCAAAGGCATCATTACGTTTGCTACCGCCTTAATTTTGAGGACTAAAGTTCTCACTCCGAACCAGTTTGTAGTAAGGACTTTAGTCCTTCTTTCTTAGTCCACGCTTGAGTGAACATAGAAACAAGTTAAATTAATCTTGAAACACCATAATACTGCCTGAATAGCAAGCTACCCAAACCTGATTAGTTTCTGGATCGTAGGTAATGCCGATTGGGCTTGAATTAACCTTCACTGTTTGCAGCACTTTCATATCGCTAGTCCTAACTTTGCTAACAGTATTCGAGAAATAGTTCACCACATAAAGCAGTTTTCCCTGATCGGAAATTGTCATGCTGCGAGGTGCTCTTCCTGTCGAAACTTTGTCCACCACTTTACCAGTTTGTAGGTCAATTTTGGCCACATTTCCTTCACCATTTAAAGTGGCATAAAGATACTTTCCGTTGGGATCGATCGTCAAATGACGCGGCGCATTGCCAATATTTCTCAGCCATTCTACCGAAAAGTCTATGAGATTGACTTTCGCAATGTCGGAAGAACCCATGATGGCAACATAGGCATTTTTTGAGTCGGGAGTAACAACAATACCGCGAGGATAGGCACCCAGTTTTACCCGCTCGATTTCGATGTTTTTATTGATATCAACTATGCTCAAATCCCAACTGCACCAATTGCTAGCGAGGGCGAAGCGATTGTCAGGCGAAACAGCATTGAATTTCGGCACTGCACCTACAGGAATTACCTTTTCTATTTTTAACGTTTGGGTATTGATGCGGTACAGAAAACTTTGGTCGTGTTTTGCGGCTGGAGAACACCTGTCGGTTCCCGGATTGCTAAACCCCGAACCGTACATTTTGTAGTTGGAGACGTAGGCATATTTTCCATCGGTTGAAAAAGCGGCTTCTACGGGAGAGCCTTTATAATTGCCTTTGAATTTAGAAAATCCGAACTTCGACAAGTTTACTGTATCGGGAATAGTCTTGACTAATTTAAAGTTCCTGTCGTAAACTGTGATGGTGTGACGGTACATCATGTTTTGAGCAAAAAACAAGCCATCTCCCGAATAAACTATTGATTTTGGCGAGATGTTGCCGTAAATTGTTTTTTTCAAGGTCATTTTTCCTTGAGTGTTGTCGGGAGGATTTACTAGCCTTGTGGTTGGTGATTCACTTTTTATATCTTCGGAATTTTCAGTTTTAAAAGGTGGCAGAGAGGGTTCTTGAAATAGAGGTTCTGGGGGCTGAGTTTTAGTTTTATCTTCGAGTTCGTTGCGGTTTTCTGTGGCGGTAGGAGATGGCGAAGGTTGATCGACATTTGGCGCGATTTTTTCCGCAGCTTCAATACTCGCCTCTTCCGGCTTACCTTTCAGCGCTGACAAAGTTTTAGGGCCGACTATTCCGTCAACTTTCAGGTTGTTCTCTGCTTGAAACTTTTTCACAGCAGCCTGGGTGATAGAACCGTAAAATCCTGTAGCCTTACCGCGAAAATAGCCGGCGTTTTGTAGAGTTTTCTGAAGTTGGGCTACTTCCGGGCCTGAATCACCTTTTTTGATGGCGAGTGCGGGATTGACTACATTGAAAATTGTGAGAGCGATCGTAAAGAAAAGTAAAGGAGTAGAGGCTAACTTTAGGTGCATTTTTGAGGTGGTCGATCGAGTTTGACTCGCAGCCGTTTCCCAAGTTTTAGCTAAATGTAGGTAGGCTAGTCCGTCCATAGTTTTTACCGGGTATTTTTGGTGCTATGATACACCAGTTAATACCATTTTAGATTTTAGATTTTAGATTTTAGATTTTAGATGGGGAATGACTTATGGAATATGGGTTTGCAGCTTGCCGACCGTTGCATTCTTTTTTCAAACTTGTATAACATTGATTAAAGGAAAAATCTTATAATCAAACTTAGGGTAAAATATCCTAGCAGTTTTGAGAGCAGTTTTTAATGGTGTAAGCAAGTAGGAGCGATCGACAATGTGGAGTGGGGAACAAACAACCGCAGAATCAACGACAAAAGAATCCCGCCAGACGTTGCTGGGGGACGGTTACGGGGGACTATGCCAGCGGGCTTGGGTAGAAATCGATTTAGCAGCTTTAACTCACAATGTAAAACAGCTTAAAAAGCTCTTATCTCCTCACACACAACTGATGGCAGTTGTGAAAGCGGATGCCTACGGGCATGGTGCTGTTGCAGTCAGTCAAACAGCATTGCAAGCAGGTGCTAGTTGGCTGGGAGTGGCGACAATTCCCGAAGGAATAGAATTGCGAGAAGCTGGGATAGAAGCGCCGATTTTGTTGTTGGGGGCAACCCATACAGCCCCACAGGTAAAGGCGATCGCCCATTGGCACTTGCAGCCCACTATTTGTACTGCCAAACAAGCCTTAATTTTTTCGGAAGTTCTCGCAGGCATTAACCAATCTTTGCCAGTTCACGCTAAGTTAGATACGGGAATGTCTCGCTTGGGTACGTCCTGGCAAGAAGCAACAGAATTTGTGCAATTAGTCAAGCGGTTGCCCAATTTAAAATTAGCCAGTATTTACTCTCACTTGGCGACTGCAGACAGTCCCGACCCCACAGTTATGAGAGAGCAACACCAGCGGTTTCAACAGGCGATCGAGCAAATTAAAATAGCAGGAATTAACCCCCCTCGCCTCCACTTGGCAAACTCTGCTGCCGCCCTCGCTGACCCGGATTTGCACTACGATTTAGTGCGAGTCGGTTTAGCTACCTACGGTCTTTATCCAGCTCCTCACTTGCAGTCGAGATCCAATTTGAAGCCCGCAATGCAGGTAAAAGCTAGAGTAACGCAGGTGAAAACAATTGAAGCAGGAACCGGCGTCAGTTACGGCTATCAATTTATAGCTGAGCGGCAGACACAGATTGCCGTAATTGGTATCGGCTATGCAGATGGTATTCCCCGCAATCTTTCTAATAAAATGCAGGTTTTAGTCAGGGGTCAGTTCGTGCGGCAAGTGGGCGCGGTGACGATGGATCAGTTAATGCTGGATGTAACTGATATTCCCGATTTAGAAGTCGGTGAAGTGGTGACTATTTTGGGCAAAGATGGGGAATATCACATTAGTGCTGACGATTGGGCCGCGACTTTAGGAACTATTTCGTGGGAAATTCTCTGCGGTTTTAAACACCGATTGCCCCGCGTAGCGGTACACTATTAACAATAGTCCGGCAGGGGTTTAAACCCCTGCCTCATAGCAAAAGTCGGTTGAAACCGACTCAAGAGTTTGAAGGATAAAATTATCGACTTTAGTCCTCTTCTAGAGGACTTCCGCTATGAGACAGGGGTTTTCAACCCCTGTCGGACTCTCCGACTTATGCAGAAGACTGAGACTGCAATTCTCAATTTCTAATTCCCAATTCCCAATTAACATGACAGTTATTCAGACGTTTTTACCAATAGCCCAAACCTTCTATTCTCAGCTAAATGCAGAAAGAACACAAGCCTTGGAAGTAGCCCAAGAATTCTCGAAAAGATTCGTGGAATTGGGGTTTAAAATTGTACCTCAACTGCTGTGGGCGATCGGCATTTTGTTAATTACGCGATTTGCTATCAACTTTGCGGGCCGCGTGACTCGCCGAGCACTGAGTCGCACCGAAGCCACGCTGCGGAAATTCTTAGTTCAAGCTGCTGAGATTACGATTTTGGTAGTGGGAGTAGTCGCCGCTTTGAGTCAGTTGGGAATTCAAACTACCAGTGTGGTTGCGGTGGTGGGTGCGGCGGGTTTGGCCATTGGTTTGGCGTGGCAAAATACTTTGTCGCACTTTGCTGCTGGGGTAATGTTGATTAGTTTGCGGCCCTTTGAAGTCGGGGATGGGATTGAAGCTGGGGATGTTAAGGGAGTGGTGGACAGCATCGGGATTTTTTCAACAACGGTGGTGACAGACGATCGCATAAAAATTATTGTCCCGAACAATCAGTTGTTTAACGGTACACTGAAAAATACAACGGCAATGGGAACGAGGCGAGTAGACTTGAAGATTGATATTGGCGATCGGCCAATTCGTCCAACTGTAGCTGAGTTATTAGAAATTGCCCACTCTCACCCGCTGGTGTTGGAGAATCCGCCCCCGACTTGTTTGGTGGTCGAGATTACTCCCGATACAACTATTTTATCTCTCCGACCTTGGTGCGCGTCGGTGGCCTACGAACAAGTGCGATCGCAAGTTCAACAATACGTCAAAGAGGCAATGGATGCCGACAAAAATCAAGAACAATAGATATACAGCGGTTTTCGCTGTTATGAGGTACAATCAATAATAATGAAATATCATTATGTAATCAAAGCTAATGAAAGCA
>NZ_JAUBTG010000011.1:0-89655 GCF_036702395.1 Microcoleus sp. D3_18_C2
CCCGCCCGTCCACTCATGACGGGCGGGACGCCCATCCCACAATCTTGTGGAAGTTATTTAATTCTCATTCCTTAGACTGCGACTGGTGCGGGTGCAGGCTACCTTACCATTCGGGTAAAATCACGCCGTGATAGGCATAAATCGAAACACCGTCGGCCAATTGTACCGCTGGTTTTCCTTCGGCGTGCAAGCGGTGGTTGCTGTCATGGCACGACCTCCTTTAACTATATTTATAGCAATTTGAATTCACCAAAGTTTGCCAGCACATTGGTATGGTGTGTCCGATCCCAAAAAAGATATTTAAATCGAAACGATAGATTTCTGACGCACCATACAAGTTGATTTAACTATTATATTATCCTTGAAATGTGGCAACCGAAACCCGATCGCGCCCTGCTTCTTTCGCCCGATAAAGTGACTCATCGGCCATCGCAATTAGCTCACCAGGCTGCGATTTCGCCCCCGGAATGCAGCAAGCTACACCCAAACTCAGCGTCACATATTCGCTGACAGCAGACTTATCGTGAGCTATGTGCAAACCCCGCACCTGTTGTGCGATCATTTCAGCTACGGAAGTGGCACCTTCAATATCGGTATTCGGCAAAACTACTACAAATTCTTCTCCACCGTAACGCGCTACTAAATCTGCCGCTCGCTTTACCGAATGCTGGATCACCGTCGCCACTTGCCGCAAACATTCATCCCCCGCTTGGTGCCCATAAGTGTCGTTGAAAAGTTTGAAATAATCAATGTCGCACATAATTAATGACAGCGGTGCTTCTTCCCTCGCCAAACGCCGCCATTCCGTATCGAGGTATTCATTAAAAGAGTGGCGGTTTCTTACCTCAGTCAAACTGTCGTAATTGGCCAAATACTGCAAGGCTCGATTCACTGTTTCTAACTGCTGTTTCTGCTGCTGCAACTGACGGTTGAGCTCCGCCAACTGCTGTTCGGCTGAGTGCGATCGCAACAAATTTCTCACCCTCGCCAGCAATTCCCTCTCGTCAAAAGGCTTTGAAATGTAATCGTCAGCACCCGCATCCAAACTTTCGATCCGAGCGTCCATCCCCGATCGCGCTGTCAAAAAGATTACCGGAGTAGATTTCAATTCTGGCGTGTTCCGAATCTCCTTGAGCAAATCCAGTCCGTTTTGTCGGGGCATGATTTGGTCGCTCACAATCAAATTTGGCTGCAAACTTTTTGCTTTTTCTAAACCTTCAACCCCGTCCCTCGCCACAGCGACTCGATAGTACGGAGTTAATAAAGTTTGGAGGTAAGCCAGCAGAAAATTGTTGTCTTCTACTACCAGCAACAGCGGTAATTCTCTGCTGTCACTTGTTAATTGTTCTAGATAATTTTTGTCGTCAAAACTGTTAGGTTCCGGCAGCGTGGCCTGGGGTGTGGCCGCCCGGATATTTCCCGAACCCCACTCTCCAGATCCGAATCCAGTCAGTCCAGCCAATTGGGCGATCGCACTCACCAACTGATTCGCTTCCACCGGCTTCGACAAATGCCTCTGAAACCCCGCCTCCAGCGCTTCGGCCGAATCTTCTTCCTCAATCCCTCCCGTCAGCGCCACGGCCGGCAGCAGTTCCCTGTGCTCGGACATTTCCATGGCTCTGATGCGGCGGATTAAATCGCAGCCGTCGGCTCCCGATACCGTCATATCGCTCACCAACACGTCGGGGCGCGACTGTTGCAACTCCGCCATCGCTTCGGCGGCGCTACCCACCGCTGTTACCTTGGCTCCAAATGCTTCGAGGCCAGTTTTGAGAAATTGCCGGATTTCGGCGCTGCTTTCCACCACCAGGACTTGCTTTCCCGCTAGGGGTTTGGAAACCGATCCGGGTCTGCTTTCGCTTTGGGCGATCGCAGCAGTGCGATCGTCGGGTGCATTTTTGTTGGCGCCCGGTAGCAGCACATCAAAGGTCGCCCCCTGACCGAGACCGGGACTCGAAGCCCAAACACTTCCCCCGTGCAGTTCCACCAACTGTCGCACAATTGAGAGTCCGAGCCCAAGCCGATTTTGTTCCTTGTTCTGGAAGTTGTCTGCAGGGCGGAAGTAGTCAAAGATGTGCGGCAGAAATTTGGGGTCGATGCCGCAACCGCTGTCGCTGACCCGAATCAACACGCCCGACTCAGTAGGCTCGATCCGCACTTGAACTGGGTATGGTGTGGATTCTGGGGTGAATTTGATGGCGTTGGCCAGGAGGTTCCAGACTACTTGCTGCAAGCGTTCTGCATCCGCCAAAACGTAGCTGACGGCGGGGTCGAAATGTTTTTCTACGCGGAGGTTTTTAGCATGGGCGGTGGGACGGAGGGTGTCGATCGCAGATTCCACGATCGACGGGAGGTGAACTTCGCCGATGTTCAGGCACACTTTCCCCCGCAGCAACCGCGAGAGGTCGAGGAGATTGTCTATTTGCCTGTTTTGTAATTTGGCGTTGCGCTCGATGATTTCCAAAGCGCGGGTGGTGGTGGCTTCGTTTAAATTGCGGGATCGAGCTAGCTGCGCCCATCCCAAAATCGCGCTCAGGGGCGATCGCAGTTCGTGGGAGGCGATCGCCAGAAATTCGTCTTTTGCCCGGTTGGCTTCGGCTTGGGCTGCTTCCACGGCTTTGCGATCGGTGATGTCGAATCCGATCGCCAAATACTGACAGGGTTTTCCCTTACAGTCCAACAGTGGAACTACTGCTGCGTACACCCAATAATCACTTCCATTCTTGGCTTTATTCTGAATGTCTCCTTGCCAAACTTCACCTTTGGCAACAGTTAATAGCAGATTTTTGATTATTTCCGAAGATTTATATTCCGAATGGAGGATGCCGAAGTGGCAGCCGATTAGTTCGGCTTGCGAATAGTTGGAGATTGAGCAAACTCGATCGCTGACATAGTTGATAATTCCTCGCGCGTCAGTCCTCAGCGCCAGTGTCGATCGGTCGATCGCTCTTTTAAAATCTAAACATTCTTGTAGCGACCAATCTAGTTCTTTTGTCGTAGAAAATTGACCGAGCCGATCGGACGCGTTTTGTTGCGGGCGATCGGGCTTATCCTTACTCCGTTGTTGGATTTCCATTGCTTCTATTTTCCCCTGACGGCTGACACCTAATCTACTCGCATCCTGATTCATTATCACAATTTTCTTTCCCGCACCGGCGGGTGTAATATTTTGTATCTCTTCATCTTCCTGACAAATTGGCAGGTACCACATCCACTCGGGAGTCACCTTAATTTTTGTTTATAGTTGGCTAAAGTTTGTCAATCTGAGGACTGATTTTTTCATGTCTAGCCGATCGTCGGCTGCCGGCTCATTCCTTTTTATCTGGTATCTTTTATATTTTACTAAGGGGAATCACTGATAATTTTATGGTGTGGATCACACACCGACAGTTGCATTCTTGTTTAAAACTGGTATCATAACCGTCAACTTTTTGCTCACAATTACTCCTAGTATCTGGCACAAAGTCTGGTCTTCGGCAGGCTTTCGCGTCTGTGGCATTCTGCCTCATCTGCACTGAAGGAGATATATGTGCAGGGCTAGACAGTTCCCAAATCACGGGCGGGTTTGGGCGCACAAAGTCCCTGTCTGGCGATCGTCCCTAACTTCTTTTAAATTATTTTCTTCAACATCTTGACAGGTCTGTATATTTTTTGTATTATCAAATGTAATATGCTTTCAGAGAAGACAACCGGCAAACTGCCTTGGTGCACTCAACTATTAACAATTTGAGGAAAATCGTCTGTGAATTTAGACGCTGTACGCGAACAATTTGAACAAACAGCCTTTGATTATGACCAAGAATTTCTTCATGTGGTACCCGCCACGTGATTTATCAGTGGAATCAATCCCAAATCGAAAATCGAAAATCACTTATTGCCCCCGCATTTATCCGTGGGGTCGCCTCTAAAATCTAAAATCTAAAATCTAAAATCGATTGACGGCTTAATTCCTCGCCTCATTCCGCGCTATCGCGAGCAACACGATGTAATATTGCAGTTAATCCCTTCTGAAACGAATGGTAACATAAAAGTTCTGGATTTAGGCGCGGGAACTGGCATACTGTCGGCTCTGATTCTGTCAGCATTTCCTCAAGCAAAAGTCCTAGCCTTTGACATGGCACAAAATATGCTGAAAACTTGCCAAACTAACTTGTCAGCTTTCGGAGAACGGCTGACCTTGCAGCAAGGAAATTTCGCCGAAGATGATTTCGGCAGCGGTTACGATGTGGTAGTTTCTGGGTTGGCAATCCACCACCTCGACAGCGCAGGTAAACAAGAGCTATTTCACAAACTTTTCCACTCCATGAATCCAGGGGGAATCTTGCTAATTCGAGATATTGCGACAGGTGCTACCCCAAAGCTGACTGAGCAATACGAACAGTTGTGGCGGCAGTACATGAAAGCTAACGGAGAAGACGATGCAGCCTGGTTTCAAAAATATCGAGAAGAAGATATTCCCTCCTCTGTGGAAGAGCAGACAAAGTGGCTTGCAGAAGCTGGTTTTGCCGACGCAGGATGTCACTGGCGCTATCTAAATTTTGCTGTTTTTGGCGGAGTTGTCCCCAGGTAGAAGGCCTTCGGCAAAATGCAGAGTTTTGGATAATTATCAAAAGATAAAACGCGTAAAAAACTGCACCCATAAAAGTTTTTGGTTCCCGGACGCCTCACCTAATTATGTAAGTGCTTAAGGCTGAACCTTACCGCTATAATTCGCGCGTGAGACCATTTTTTACGTCCGGGAATCATTTTCCCAAACCTGTAGAGGCGGGTTCACTCAAACGCCCTCTGGCAGTGCAAACAGATTCAACAAACCCGCCTCCCATCAACAAGATAACCCGTTATTGACATTTTGTAAAAGGTGATTTAAAAGCTCAATAAATAAAGTAAAACTATGAACGATTCTCGATTAGTAAAAATCAGCAGATATCTCAGCAAACACCTGCGTCACGCGCCCTCGCGCATCGGCATTGAACTCGCTCCCGGTGGCTGGGTTCCTGTTAGCGAACTCCTCGCTGCGTGCCAAAAAAATAACTTCCCTGTTCAGCTTGCAGAACTCAAGGAAGTAGTCGCGGAAAACGACAAGCAGCGCTTTTCATTTGACTCCACAGGCACTCTAATTCGTGCCAACCAAGGGCACAGCGTAGAGGTTGACTTGCAGTTAGAACCCGCTGTTCCCCCGGCTATTTTATACCACGGAACAGGTAGCACTGCCGTCGAGTCTATTCTCAGTCAAGGAATGAGGAAAATGTCGCGGCATCATGTTCATTTGTCGGTGAATATCCAGACGGCGCGCCAAGTAGGTGCAAGACATGGCATCCCGGCAGTCTTTACTGTAGATGCCGCAGCCATGCAATGCGATGGTCATACATTTTACTGCTCGGAAAACAAAGTTTGGTTGGTAGATTTTGTGCCGCCAGCTTATCTCAAAATAACTTGATAATTTTCCTTCTTTTTGTAGAATGTGTGCCACAAAAAATGTAAAATAAGAGTAAGTAGGACTTTGGCAAAATGAGTGCGGAATATATGGGCGATCGCGAAAACAATTTTCATCAAAACAATTCTCAAAATAGAGGTCTGCTAGGCTCTGGTTGGCGACCTTTTTACCGTCAATTTGATTGGCAACACCTGGTACATTTAGCGTCTAGCGACCCCCAAGAACTAGCTCAAAAAACTTTAGGGGCAGCTAGCGATATTGCTGACGCAATGGGACGACACCAATATACTTGGTGGGCAAATATTTTAAATGTATTTTCGGAAAATACTCGCTACGAAATGGATGAATTTTGGGATTACATTACTCCGCAGCCAGTTTACCCGGATTACCGCTACAAAGACGTTTTAGTTACCGAAACGCCTGTGGTGCAATTGGTCAGCCGCGCTAGCATTCCCATCGACTACGTTCTCAACAAACTCCAAGAAATTACTGTTTTCAAAGTTCTGGATTTGCTAGGGAAACCGGATGCAATTACCCAGTCTTTTATGGAGAGACATTTTTCTTATCCCCCGGAGCGGTTTGTTAGCTGGGAACGCTTGGAAGTTTTGGGTACTGTTTATGCTTCTTGGGCTCGATTCGGCTGCTGGCTGCAAATTGACAGCTACGATAGGGGAAGACGCTGTTACACTCTGATTTGCCAAGATATGGCGCCGCTCGTTAGCAAGGCAACTTATAATTTAGCAGTGATTCTGGGCGGGTACAAAAGCCGCGTCGGACAGGTTCACAGCCAGTTCCCAATTCGCACGTTTTCTGCGGAGGTTCAAAGTTTTACTGATACAGTTCAGCAGGCAATTTTGGATCAAAATCAGTTGGCTGTTTTGGTTAGTGGCGAACCGGGAACAGGCAAAACTGCTTGGACGCAAGCGGTAGCCAAGGAAATTTTAGTGCCGCTGGGTTATGTGATTTTTATCTTAGACCACGATGCTGTGGAAAATTTTGTGCCACCGAGTTATTTGGAGCGGATTTGTATTATTATCAATGAGGCTGATAATTTGGCTCAAGATCGATCGACTGCAGAAGCACAACGCACTAACAAAACCGAACATATTTTGAGTTTGCTGGATGGCACTTTGTATCAAAGCGTTATCGACGAAAACGGCATTCAATTTCAGCAAAAACTCGTAGTTTTGATGACTTGTAACACGACGGAAAGATTAGATCCTGCAATGTTACGGAAAGGGAGAGTGGATTTTACCAGTGAATTTACGCACAAATTTGTTTGAGCGCTATCTTGGATTATCAAGCTATCTGGCGATCGCACTGGCTACACGATCTCATAGTCGGGGGACAAAACAGAGCACTCCAGTCCCCTCCGACTATTCCGGCGGCGCCGACGCGATCTATGCCTAATGGTCAAACAGCAGGCGGGCACTAGATTTGCTCTTAAATTGACACTAATGCCTATAGACATATCCCCATCAAAAATGATATCAATGATGGGTGATACCCTCTAAGGGTATCGTCCGAGAGAGCAAATCAGGGAAAAACAGCATTTTTGGTCTCAAACAGAATTTTTCAAACTTGACAGCTATGGAGGAAATCCCAAACCGTGCAAACTAAGCCAGTTCAGCAAAAAATTCAGGGACTGGGAAGGTACGTTGACGGGACTTTCCCGATCGCCCAACAACCCGCAGAGGCAACCGTGTCGGAGAGTAAAGACAGATTTCGGCGGTTTGTGGAGCGCTCCGCCGAGGCCGTGGCAATGGTAGATTGTGAAATGCGCTATCTGTCGGTTTCTCGTCGCTGGGAAACAGATTGCGGGTTGGGCGACGGCGAGGCCATCGGCCGATCTCATTGGGAACTGTTCCCGAATCTCCCGGAATATTGGGAGCAAAATGCCCAGGCTTGTTTGAGGGGAGTTTTGGAATACAGCGAGTTTGTGGCAGGGCGATCGATCGCATCTGTATCAGGAAAAATCGCAAGCGGCTGTGTTAGCGAGCCGGTAAGATGGGTATTTCAACCTTGGAAAAATAACGAAGGTGCGATCGGCGGTTTGATTTTGTTTGCATCTAAGGTAGGTGAGGCTTCCGCTCAAACCAATTGCTATAATAAATTTCAGTCCGAGGTCAAAAGTAAGCAGTTAGAAACAATACCGCAACTAACTCAAATTGCCCTCGAAAATGCTGCTGATACAATCTTTTTTAGTACCTCCGACGGTCAAATTTGCTACGCGAACAAAGCCGCTTGCCATCTTTTTGGCTACTCGGAATCGGAACTGCTAAACATGAGGGTTAGCGACATCGATTCGCGGTTGCCAGCATCGGATTGGCGAGAACACTGGGCTCTTCTCAAGCAACAAAACAACCTCACTTTTGAAACCAGTTACAAAACCAAAGACGGCGCCAGTTTTTCCGTCGAAGTTAAAGTCAATTATTTAGTATACGGCGGCTGCGAATACCGCTGCGCGATCGCCCGCGACATTTCCGCCCGCCTCGCAGCAGAATCAGCGCTCGTAGAGGCAAAAGAGCAACTTCAAGCAGTTTTGGACGCGGTGCCGGGATTAGTTTCTTGGGTAAGTTCCGATTTGCGTTATTTGGGAGTAAACCGACATTTAGCTAGCGCTTACAAAATGCCAGCCGAACTATTTTTCGGTCAAAAAGTAGGTTTTTTAGAGACAAGTCCCAAATTTAACGATTTAGTATACGATTTCTTTGCAAACCATAAAAAGAAAACATCTCAAGAAGTAACAGCGAGCATCAGAGGAGAAAATAAAACTTATCTAATAGTGGCTCAAAAATACCATAATAATACGGCGGCGGTATTTGTGGGATTGGATATTACAGACAGCAAACAGTCTCTTTTAGCTTTGCAAGAATCCGAAGAACGCCTGCGACAACAAGCGGCAAAATTAGAGCAGACGCTGTTAATTTTGCAGCAAACTCAAACTCAACTGATTCAAACAGAAAAGATGTCATCTCTGGGGCAGTTGGTAGCAGGAATAGCCCACGAAATTAACAATCCAGTTAGTTTTATTTCTGGCAATGTCAGCCACGCCACTGGCTACATTCAAGAACTGCTGCGAACGATCGAGCTTTACCAAAAGTATTATCCCCATCCCGTGCGGGAAATTCAAGATTTGATAGAAGAATTAGACTTAGACTTCATCAAAAAAGACTTGCCAAAACTGCTAAATTCCATGAAAGTCGGTTCGGAAAGGATTCGCGATGTCGTGCGATCGCTCCGCTTGTTCTCGCGTACCGACGAAGCCCAAATGAAGCCGGCTGATATCCACGAAGGTTTGGATAGCACTGTGCTGATTTTGCAAAATCGCCTGCAAGCTAAAGGGGGACGGCCAGGAATTTCTCTAGTTAAAGAGTACGGAGATTTGCCACGAGTTCACTGCTATGCGGGACACTTAAACCAAGTGTTCATGCACTTGTTGACAAATGCGATCGACGCTTTGGAAGAAGGGGGGAGAAATGCCGAAAAGTATGGTAAAATTCAAAATCAGTCTTACTTAGCTTCAGCCAAGTCGAAATCTGAAATATTCAATCCCGAAATTCGGATTCGGACTTCCGTGGTAGGGGAAAACGAAGTTACGATCGCCATTAGTGACAACGGCCCTGGCATGACTGAAGAAGTCCTCGACTGCATCTTTGACCCTTTGTTTACCACTAAATGTTCAGACACGAGCACTGGTTTGGGTCTAGCAATCTCCCAGCATTTAGTAGTAGAAAAGCACGGCGGTAAGTTGCACTGTGTTTCGCGTCCGGGAGAGGGAACGGAGTTGATAATTAAAATTGCGATCGGCAACGATTAATTGGCTATTTACAAATAGGAAATAAGATGGTAATTGAGTGGCTAAAATTTAAAGTACCTCAAGAAAAGTGGGAGCAGTTTATTCAACGAGATCAGGAAGTTTGGACGGCGGGACTAAAAAGTTGGGACGGTTTTTTAGGCAAAGAAATTTGGGTAGATCCGGTGGAAAATGAGGTGGTGATGTTGATTCGCTGGGAAACTAGGGAGAAGTGGAAGTCGGTTCCGCAAAGCACAATAGATGAGTTGGATGCCCAAATGGGCGATTTGCACATTGCGATCGCCGAAAGTCGCGAATATCAAGTTCGCAAGTTTTTACATTAGTTAGTCACCAGTCAGTTGAGCGTGGTAATTTTTGAAAGATTAATCATGCGTTTTACCTTGATTGTACCGCAGACATCGATTTGGTATTTGGTGTGAAGGGCGATCGAGCTGGGTACAATCATCGCAGTGTTTGGTATCTGGTGTTAGGGGCGATCGCACCACCCCTTGCTTTCCACCTATGCAACCACAGATAACCTGGAAACTTTCGGATCTGATTTGTTGTGCTCTATGCGCTACCTAAACAGTGACAGACTTGGCAATTTTTGCCAGCAATCGCAACGCTTCATTGACAGAAGCTGAGTCTCGAAATATTTCTGCTACGTCTGGATCGAGAATCACAACATTACTTGATTTCATATAGGCTTCATAGTATTTGCCACGGACACCACCTGAAAAATCGTATTCAGGTCTCATCTCGTCATTAATTGTTACTTCAGGTTCCTGACTCATAGCTTTTTCTCTCTTGTCGGGTGGCTAAACGGGCGCTGATTAAACGCACTTCACCTTGTCGTTCTGTATGGGACACAACAAAAAGGCGCTGTAAATTTGATTGACCGATCGTTAAAAGACGGAACTCACCTACAGAGTGGTTAGGGTCAGAAATTGTAATAGCCAGTGGATCTCCGAAGACAGTGACAGCTTCTTCAAAAGACACACCATGCTTTTTGGCATTACTAATCGCTTTGTTTGAGTCCCACTGAAACTTCATAGATCTATTGTACTCTCAAGCAGAAGAGGGAGGTTGGCAATTGCCTAGCTTACTTCTGTATTTTACTATTTAGGGCAAAATGGCGAAAATCAAAAATGTCAATGTGACTGACTTCTAGGAACTCATAGACTCTGAGGAATGTTGAACTGCTGCTGTAGCGCTGTCATGGCTTTCTCGACTGGGATTCCTTCACCTCGATCGAAGCTTTCGAGTCCTTTGCGAATGCCGATGATAGCTTCGAGGTAGTCGATTCGTTCTAGCAGTTGTTCGTAGGTATTAAGTTGGGGGTTTGGAGTGGATTTTAGCGATCGTACCAAACTGAGAAGATCCGCAAGCAGTTCGTCAGGGGTGCTATCTATTTCTTGGATGAGGAGTTCTTTGATGGTCATCGCGGCATCTCACGAGGATTGATACTTTGATTGTAACGGCGATCGCTATGAGTTTTGATGGGCGATCGATCTTGGTAGAATCATCGCAGTGTTGGGTATTTGGTGTGAAGGGCGATCTGGCTCCCTTGGACAAGCCTTGAAAGAGCGCGATCGCACGCTACGCAATCTGCCGATCGCTCTGCGGGCAATGATTTTGAGATATACTTGTACATAAATATAGGAGGTAAACTTTACACTTTGAGTTTAGATCGGAGTAGTTTAGATGAAATTCGAGAAGATATCGCTAAAATTGCCAGTCGCTATGGGGTTTTTCAGTGTGTTGAATGTAGTCAGGCTATCAAAGAGTTCTTGACGGTCAGAAACCTACATGGTAAGCAGATTAAACTGGATTTAGAAAGGCAAGACCTACCTTGGTCAGTGATTTATGATTTACGACGACAGCAGCAAATTGCTACTAATGGCTACCATCAAGGGATATCAATTACCATCGACGAACAGGAAATTGTTTTTGATAATATAGATTGTAGTGGTGTGACTCGGCAGGAATGGCTGCAAAATTTAACATCTCCTACTCTGGAACTGGGCATGGGAAGCTTTAAGATTATAGAAGAGGAGTTTTGAACTGCAAAATTTGCAGTTATTTTAAAAATATTGAGGTAAAAAATGCACGATTTATATACCCTGATTGAGAAAATAAAGAAAGCTCCTTCAATGTACTTGGGACGACATTCAATTATTTGTCTTCAGGCTTTTTTATCGGGTTACAGCGTCGCTAAATATGAGTTGGGAGAACAGCCAACGAAACAAGATAGCGATTTTAGGGAGTTTCCTGAGTGGATACGAAAAAGATTCAACGTGCAGACTAGCCAATCTTGGGCTAATGTCATTCTGTTTTATTCTGAGGATGAAAGCAAAGCACTTGATAAGTTTTTTGAGCTGTTATGTGAGTTTATGGATCGTCATGCTTCGGCTGATACTTTAAGCGAAGGCGGATTAGATATAGAGGAAAAAGCGCAAGTTCTTAGGAGTTGATAGAAAGGGCGATCGCTCTTTCATTTTAGGCTATCGATCGTCAGAAACAAGAAAGGGCGATCGATCTTGATGGGCGAAGGGCGATCGCTCTTGGTAAAATCATTGCAGTGTTTGGTATTTGGTGTGAGGGGCGATCGCTCTTTCATTTTAGGCGATCGGTCATCTGAAACAAGAAAGGGCGATCGCACCTGTTTGAAGAAAATCATCAGGGCGATCGCTCTTATTTGAAAAGAATCAGAAAGGCGATCGCCCTTTCTTTCGCTGTGGCGATCGCCCAACGGGATAGCTACACTTCACACCCTGCGTGCAATCCTCGCCCTTTGGGATGGTGGAAATCGATCGGATTGTCAGTGGAAAGAGAGGTTGGGGTGACAGGAGGGTTAAGGGAATATGTAGGATGGGCGATCGCCCTTTTATTTGCTGTGGCGATCGATCTGATTTGAAAAAAATAAGAAGGGCGATCGCGCTGTGAATCAGTTCGTAATAACAACCATCAGGTTATCTGAAATTACCATCATCATATATTCTGCACTTTCCTGGTTCAATTCTTCCCATATCAACAATGCCTCCCAGGTCAATTGTTCTACCTCTACTATGATTAACGTGAATCGAAAATTTGACGGGTGAGTCAACAATTGATTGAAGTGGGAAAAACAGTGAACTTGTGTCGTAGAATCTTTTATCACGCCGTCTACTATTAGACTCAATCCTCAGCCTTCGCCAGTTTTCACCACTAGTAAGACCAAATGGTTGTCCTAATGCATTTACACCGAGACTATATCTTGTGTACATTTGAAATTCTACGCTCTGAACTCTTGAATCTCTACTACCCGCTTCGGCAATAACTCTTGCCCTCAGATTACCAGATATATTACAGAATTCAGCAAATTTTATTTCGCCATAGATTCCGTCTCGTTCTTGATAGTTAGGAGAAGCTTGCCCAGGAATAGCTGAAAAAGGTAAAACCAGTGCTGCCAAAAGAAGGCTTTTATAAAAAAACGCCAAACTGTTAGCTCTATCGACTACTTTGACTAAATTGAAAAGCATTGTTAATTTTTGTTGATAGATATTTCTCCTATCATTATTTCAAAAATCCCAGCTTTGTCTAGGCCAAAAAGCTTAATTTTGTTGGCAATTTTGTCTGCTAATCTAACCCGCCCTGTGTAAAAAATGTTAGAATATGCCAGAAAATGTTGGAAAATGTTAGGTATAATACGGAAAATCACAACATCCACGATACTGCATGAATCTTAAGGAAGTGCTACAAATGGCTGACGAGATGGTATTTGCCAAAACTGGTCAGCACCTCGATAACTTACAAGAGGCCATTCTGCGAGGAACCATGCAAGGTGAGAAATATACCAAAATTGCCGAGGATATTCACTTTAACGAGAGTTATCTTAGGCAAGTTGGATCGCAATTATGGCAGATACTTTCAGAAGAGTTGGGAGAAGATGTTAATAAAACGAATGTTCGATCGGCAATGGAGAGGTTGCAAGTCTCGATAGTTTCACATTATGCACAAGACTCTGTGCAAATAGGCTTCGTTAATTTTTGTGGAGAAAACAGAGACCCGCCAGATAGACCAAACTCCCACCCACGAAATCAGGAAACATCTAATTCAAAACCAATTAAAACTCCACATCAAGATTTAAGCGAAATGCCCGAGTTGGGCGACTTCTACTCGCGCACCCACGAACTCCAAACCCTCACAACCTGGATTCTACAACAAAACTGCCGCCTCATCACCCTCACCGGTATCAGCGGCATCGGCAAAACATCCCTAGCAGTACAACTCGTACAACAAATCAAAAACGAGTTTGAGTACGCAGTTTGGTACACACTAGACGAATTCCCCACCATAGATAAATTGCAATCCAACCTAACACAGCTTTTTTCCCAGTCAGAAAACCCTGATTCATCCGCAACAAACCAGAAACCCTTACCGCTGATTAAATATTTACAAAACCATCGCTGTTTAATAGTCTTAGATGACATTCACAACCTTTTCTGTAGTGGCGAATTGGCAGGAAAATATAAACCAAAATACGAAGAATATCGCTCCCTATTCAAACAAATAGAAAAATTATCCCATCAAAGTTGCTTTCTGCTAGTCGGTTGGGAACCGCCGAAAGAAGTTCCTCAACTCACCAGCGAAAATACTCCCATTCGTACCTTACAACTCACTGGCTTAGACACCGCAGCCGCAGGAGAAATTCTCAGAGATAAAGGATTAGTAGAAATCGATAACTGCGAAGCACTCATTCACCGCTACCAAGGCAACCCCTTCTGGTTAAAAAGCGTGGCGACTTTGATTCAAGAGTTGGGAATCGGCGCGAATGAGTTATTAATAGATGATACCATATTGTTACCCGAAGATTTGAAAGATGTTTTACAACAGCAGTACGATCGCACTTCCGAACTAGAAAAACAAGTCATGTCATTGTTGGCGACAGAAAACCAGCCAGTCAACGTCGCCACATTGCTACAAAATGCACAAAGATCATCATCCGATTTGCTAAACGCATTGCAATCTCTATCGCGGCGCTGCTTGATCGAAAAACAGGAAAGTCTTTACACTTTGCCACCTGTACTAAAGCAGTATATCAAAACTAGACGATCGCACTTAACAAACATCGACAGTGAATAAACATTTCAAACAACACCGCTTGTCAACTCTTGTTTCCTCAAATTCGGCAACAATGCCAAAACATCCAAATACCACCACCAACGCTGAGGTGTAATCTCCTCAAATTTGCGCTTCTGCATTAAATCCACAAATCTCGACAACTCCTCATAAAACTCCCTTGCTTGTTCAACTAACCGTCGATCTGCATTTGCTAATACACCTTTCTCTTCCTCACTCAGTTGAGATTCAACTTTTGCCAACTCATCTCTAAGTTGCAACATTTCTAAATGTTCAGCCCCACTCACATCAGGAAATTCAACCATTACACAATAGTTTTTTACCAAAGTATTCATAACAAATCCTTAACTAAACCTACATAAATAAACATTGAATTAGCCAGGTAGCTTTCCGGTTCCTTTGGAGGAAAAGCCGTTTCTAAAACTCCATCCAAGCCCATCATTACCAGCCATATTGTGTTATTTACACTGCTGGTAACTGTCGGATAAAACGTTTTTCCGTAGACATACACATAAACTTTAGCATCAGCATTCCTAACAATAAAACTGATAAGTCTATTATATTCTTCAAGGGTCGCGTCCGGCCCTAAATGGCCTAAATTAATCCTTTTGAGTAAATGAGACATTGCTTTTCCAGGTTTCCAGAGAATTCCGTCTCTCACCCGCTCAATTGCCTGCACAACCTCTAATTGCCTACCTTCGTCAAAAATCAACTTTAACCTTATCTGAGAAAAACTGAACTGCAAACAAATATATCATAACCTATTGGGCATTATGGCAAAATTGCTACAAAACGGACAAATATCATCATCAGATTTGCTAAACGCCTTGCAATCTCTATCGCGGCGCTGTGCGAGCGAAAAACAGGAAAGTCTTTACACTTTGCCACCTGTACTGAAGCAATATATCAAAGGGTTGTAACGGAGATGTCGCACCAATATCAATAAGGGGCTTTTTCGTGGGTGGGGGCGGGTTTACGAGATTGTTCGTTTTAGGCAATTATTGTTGGTGAACCCGCCCCTACAAATTTTTGACAGAGGGTAAGATTTCAGTTATACCCAATCCGGCTTAAACACCTCCTTTATTTCTTAGTCTGCAGAGGCAGACTTTGTTTGACAAGAAGCGGTTTCAACCGCCCCATCATAAAGAGTGGTGACTGTGCTATCATAGAATACAAAACTTATTGAGTCGAGTTATATGACCACAATAACTACAGTCACAACAGCCTCAAAACTCGCTGATTACTACCTCTGGTTCGCGAATGATGTAGGCTCCTATCTCAGCAACCACAAGCTACAAAAACTATTGTACTACGCCCAAGCATGGTATTTAGCCTTTGAGGATACACCGCTTTTTGATGAAGATTTTGAAGCTTGGGTGCACGGGCCGACTATCCCGGCTTTATTTTATGAATACAAAGAACAATTTGACTGGAAGCCAATTCTGAAAGAAGTCGAAAAACCAGAGTTTCCCAAAGAAGTACAAGAGTTTTTAGACGAGTTATCCGACGAGTATTTCTTTTGCGATGCCTATGAGTTAGAATTGATGGTGCGCCGTGAAGACCCTTGGATTAAGGCTAGAGGGAATTTGCCAAAAGATGAACCTTCTCGTGCTATTATTACCAAGGAATTAATGAGAGAATTTTACAAAACCCGTGTCATCGAAGAAAATTAAAAAAGCAGATATACGCCGCCAGCCATCTTTATCTAGCATCAATCGTCTGGATGTAAAAATACCGGAAGGAATTAGTTTTTCTTTCCGGTATTATCAGGATGATAAAGATAAGTTTTCCATTGGCGGTAGAGATGCTAAGTATCTAGCATCTCTATTGAGAAGGCTGCGCGATTTGTCACAATTGAATGCTCAAGAAATTATCAATAATCAGAGTAAAAGTCTGCGCTGTCATGGCAGAGTTTGGAAAAATACTACTCAACCTAATGGCTTTGGCATTCCCAATGAAGACGAGCTAGTAAATGTTCCCTACCAGTTTCAAATATCTGCTAATGAATACGGCAGGGTGCATGGCTTTTTTAGTGAAAATGTTTTTTATATTGTCTGGCTAGACCCAGACCACAATCTTTACAGTTGAAATTATGATAAATTTTGAAAAAAACACAATATTCCACATTCCCGACAACTTCGGCGAAATTGGAAATCTAAAAAAAGAACGTTACTCATCAGTCATTTTCAGGACTTACGCATCAAAGCCAAAGAAACCGGGTTTTTCAGGGAATCTGTGGCTGCGACCAAATATTCTCGCAAAAAACCCGGTTTCTGGGACACCATGCGTCCAGGACTAATTTTAAGAAAATTTTGCATAGAGAGCTGAAATAAAATTCACGCTTAAAAAGCCTACTCCTAGTACGAGAATGATAAAGATGGCGATACTGAAAATAGACTTTAGCCGATCGCCAATTCCGGGTTTTTCTGAATTCATTGGTCAATTTTTACAGTAAATTGGAGAGGGGCAATTGAGAAAGAGTAGATTATACCAATGCGCGAACAAAAAGGCAACTCCCGACAAGCTCCAAACGACGATCGCCCTGAGTAGGTCGCATTTTTTAACTTTTAATCTAAAATCTAAAATCTAAAATAGTCTTAGGCATTTTTCGGTGAGCCTGGGCAGCCCGAAGTCGATCGCCCGAACCCGATCGCGCTAACTCCTGTAAAATAGAGGGCGCGTGGGGGCGAAGCTTTTAACAGCCGAAATTAGGGGCGATCGCCACAGGCTCCCAAATACATAATAATATGTCAGTCATCCTTAACTTACTCACAAAGGTAAAAATAGAAGAGTGCCAAGAAATAATCTAAAACATATAACTGAAAAAAGGATAGAAATCGATGCTCCACCCAGTCTCGCAACCTTACCCACAACGAGCAAATACTATGACCCAAAGAGCCGTGCGGAAGCCAAAACCCTCTGTTGCAAACCACTTGAGACCAAGTTTTCCTCAAAGGCACTGGCTGGAGATGGCAGAGTACGCCTCTCTGGCGGCCTCTGGTGTGGGTTCCCTGGCGGTGGCAGTGTCGGGTCAAGCTTTTTACGGGGTTGCTCCCCTAACTTTGGCTTTGTCGCTGAATGTTGCTAACCGGTATCGGTTCGAGCAGCAAGTGCGGGTGCATCAAAATTCGGAAATGGCCCAAGTCCAAAAGTCTGTCAATAAAGTCGAAAAAACGGCGGTGACGGTAATTGTTAAATTACGCAAGCAGTTGTCTGCAGATATTGCAGCGCTGCGCCAGCAAATGGCTGCACTACCTAGGCATGAGGCTGTTGAGGAGTCGATCGATATTCAGCGGCAGTTACTGAGTTTAGGAGAGTCGGTAGCTTCTTTGCAAGAAATCGTGGCGTCTGCTGTGCTCGATGTCCGCCAGCAGGTGAGCGAACAACTGCAAGATTTATCGGTTGGCCAACGGGCGAATCTCCAAGCTGTGGAACAGGCTATAGAGCAACTGCAAAGTGCGACGCAAGGCTTGGCAGAAACTTCTATCACCAGAGACGACTGGGAAGTAGTAAATACTAGATTTTTGGAAATCCAGAAAGTCATGGCCAATTTGCAAAGCCAACTGCAAGCTCCCGCACACCAATCGAGTGCGGATTTGTCGATTGTCCAAGCTCAAATCCACCGTTTGGAACACGAGCAGCAAGAAGTTGTCAAACCTCACCTCAAGCGCTTAATCTCAGTTGTCAAGGAGTTGCAGCACACACCAGAGAACCGTCAGTAGTCATTAGTCAGCAGTCATTAGTCATCAGTCAGAAGGAATACTTTTGCCCTCGGACACGCTCGACACTCTCCGACTCTCCGACTCACGCCCGATCGAGTCCTACTTTTTCGACAACTGTGTTAAAAGATTAAAAGCTAATCTGTCTAGTTCAACTGTTTTCAACCTGTTACAAGAAAAATCAATGACTGCAACCGTAACTATTGCTGATAACCCGTTACTAATCGGTCAAGGATTGCCCCCATTTGACGCGATCGAACCACAACACGTAGTCCCCGCCATCACCCAACTGCTGACCGAACTAGAAGCCTCGCTAGCTGCCTTAGAAGCCTCTGTAGAGCCGACTTGGAGCGGCTTAGTAGAACCATTGCAGCGACTCGGAGAGCGTTTAAATTGGAGCTGGAGCATTGTCGGACATTTGATGGGCGTGAAAAATAGCCCGGAACTGCGATCGGCTCACGAAACAGTGCAGCCGGAAGTAGTAAAATTTTGGAGCAAGCTCAGTCAAAGCAAACCGCTTTATGAAGCTTTTAAAGCGCTGCGGGCAAGCGAAAATTGGGACAGCTTAGAGTCAGCTCAAAAGCGAATTGTCGAAGCCGCTCTCCGAGACGCCCAACTCTCCGGCGTCGGTTTAGAAGGCGAGCAAAAAGATCGTTTTAATGCCATTCAATTAGAATTGGCCGAAATTACTACCCAGTTTTCTAATCACGTCCTCGACGCTACCAAAGCATTCAGCATCACCCTCACAAACAAAGACGAAATTGACGGTTTGCCACCGAGTTTGTTGAGTTTAGCAGCTCAAGCCGCTCGCAGCGCGGGCGAAGAAAATGCGGATGCCGAAAACGGCCCTTGGCGGATTACTTTAGACTTTCCGAGTTACGGCCCTTTCATGCAGCACAGCACCCGCAGTGACTTGCGCGAAAAGTTGTACAAAGCTTTTATCGGCAGAGCAAGTAGCGGAGAATTGAATAACTGGCCGTTGACCGATCGCATTTTAGCTTTGCGCCAGGAAAAAGCTGCTTTGGTAGGGTTTAGCAGTTATGCCGAATTGAGCTTGGCGAGCAAAATGGCTCCCGATGTTGCAGCAGTGGAAGCTTTGTTAGAAGAATTGCGTCAGGCTAGTTATGATGCTGCTGTCAAAGATTTAGAAGAATTGAAAGCTTTTGCTGCCGAAAAAGGCGCGGCGGAAGCTGGGGATTTGAAGCACTGGGATATTGGTTTTTGGTCGGAACGGCGCCGGGAAGAAAAGTTTGCTTTTAGTGCCGAAGAATTGCGGCCTTATTTTGCTTTGCCACAGGTATTAGAGGGATTATTTGGATTAGTAAAGCGGCTGTTCGGTGTGACAGTAACTGCGGCGGACGGTCAAACTCCTGTGTGGCACAAAGATGTGCGCTATTTCCAAATAGATGATGCAGCAGGAAATACGATCGCCAATTTCTATTTAGACCCCTACAGCCGCCCCGAGGAAAAGCGCGGCGGTGCTTGGATGGACGAGTGCGTGGTGCGCGCTAAATTTGTGGAAGCGGGAAAAACAACCACGCGGTTGCCGGTGGCTTATTTGGTGTGCAACCAAAGTCCTCCGGTTGACGGCAAACCGAGTTTAATGACTTTCTTGGAAGTCGAAACTTTGTTTCACGAATTCGGTCACGGTTTGCAGCATATGCTGACAACGGTAGACTATCCGGGGGCTTCGGGCATCAATAATGTTGAGTGGGATGCGGTGGAATTGCCCAGTCAATTTATGGAAAATTGGTGTTACGACCGCGCGACTTTGTTCGGGATGGCAAAGCATTACGAAACCGGGGAAACTTTGCCGGAACACTATTACCAAAAACTGCTAGCAGCGCGCCACTACATGAGCGGCACCGTCATGCTCAGGCAAGTACATTTTAGCAGCGTTGACATCGAATTGCACCACCGCTATCGATCGGGCGGCAGCGAAACTGTGGCCGATGTCCGCAACCGTATCGCTAAAACTACGACTGTTTTGCCTCCTCTGGAAGAAGACGCATTTTTGTGCGCTTTCGGACACATTTTTGCGGGTGGCTATGCGGCGGGGTATTACAGTTATAAATGGGCGGAAGTGCTCAGCGCTGATGCTTTTGCGGCGTTTGAGGAAGTGGGTTTGGAAGATGAAAGTGCGATCGCATCTACAGGCAAGCGCTTCCGAGATACAGTGTTAGGATTGGGCGGCAGTTTGCACCCGATGGAAGTGTTTAAAACTTTCCGGGGACGCGAACCGAGCACTAAAGCTTTGTTGAGACACAGCGGTTTAGTTGCTGCTTAATCTGGCTTAATCTAATCTGGAATAATTGGGGATTAATGCGGGTGAATTTCTTTGCATTAATCCCTGTTTTTTTGTTGAATAAGATTTGGGCATATGCTGTATGTTTAGGGTGTTTATACAGCATATTCCATGTATATGTAGTACACACTATCTTGTAGTAAATAAGGTGCGGATACACCCATCAATCTGCAAGTTCTATTTAAAAGGTCGATAAAACTTACAGATTGACGGGTGTATCCGCACCAAACAGCAGGCGATCGCTCTTCTTGTGTGTACCACATCTACATGGAATATGCTGTATCTCAAATGAGTTCAAAAGAACCACTCTTGACACGATGATCCTTTATATCTTGCCCTTAAAGTCAAGTACAATTTATCCCAAATTAGATGAGCTTACCCTGCTGTTTCAACCCCCATACAGTCCGGAAGTAAACCCCATAGAATGACTGTCGGGCTACGTAAAAAAACATTGAAATGGTTGAGATTTGACCAAATAGAAGAGTTGAGAGCAGCGGAGAAAAAATAGTTAAATAAGTTGACGTTGGAAGTTATTGCTTCTTTGAGGGGATGGAAATTTATTTGATAGGATATCTCTGTAGCAGGACTTTAGGAAATTGGTAAGCAGTCGCGCATTTAAATTGTATATTCAGGGCGGGCAGGACGCCCATCCCACAAGACTTTGATTTTTTTTTGACATACAATTTAAAGGCCGCAACAGCTTATAAGTCGGCGCTTTAAAACGCCACTATGTAAACGATGTAAAATGTCTAAATGATCTCTACTGGCTAACTTAAGCCTATTTACATACTGTTACAGTATTCGGTTTAATCCCGCCTACCTACTTAAAACCCCTGTTAGTTTTGCCAGTTCCGGTGGAAAGGAAAATGAGTTGGTCGCTCCATTGTTTATAGTTGCTGTGGGATCTGATAGTTGCCAAGAAAATGTAACCCACTAAAGAATACTTGATAACCTATGGAACAAGTGCGATCGCCCAGTCGAGTTGGATGCTATTAAGTTTGAGAAAAACATCTAAATCTAATGACGATCGCTCGCCTCAACCATTGCCTTTACAAAACCTCCGATTTCCGTGGCTACCTTAATGAAACCTGTCTCAATCATAGGCAGAAGGATTCTTAAGGCAGTTGACTGTACGCCAAAACCATATCGGGAGCATCACATACTTGACTTTCGGTGACTGGATTAGGCCGCGTTGAGTAGGCAATAGCGTGCATATGTTTTACGCGAGCTTGAAAAGTCTTCTCAAATGTGTGCTGTTGAGCAAACTTGAGGGACTTGAACGACATCGATTTAATTTCTTCCCGGTTGTGGCTGAGTTCTGCAATTTTCTTCGCCATCTGTTTAGGCTGATTCATTGGCACAACCCATCCCGTCTCCGACATTTCTGCAATTCCCTCGAATGCTTCGTTAGCATAGCCAACAATCGGCACGCCAGCAGCCATAGTTTCTATGTAAGTACAAGAAGGATCGCCCTGCCGGTGACAGCAAACAAACAAATCAATATTGTTCTTCACAAAGGGGAAGAAATCTGTTTTAAAGTCAGGCACTCCAAGCATTTTTACACAATCATTAAGTTGATTGGCCGCTATTTGCTGGTGCATCATCTCTTCTAATTCACCAATACCACTGATGAACATTTCAAATTTCACCTTCAGTTGTTTGAGTTCTTTAGCGACCTCAAGTAAATGATCTGCTCCTTTCATCTTAATTAGGCGACCTGAGAATACTAGCCGCAGAGGCATATCTGGAGAGCGGTTTTCAGTGCGCCGTTCAATATCAGCTTCTGTTGCTAACATATCCTCGCTAATCCGCGTGTCAAAGAAAAACTGTGGATTGCGATTGATATGCTTGTATTCTTGGTAAGTAGGGGTGCCGTTGCACTGCAATCCATCTGCCATTGCGATTGCCTTGCGCTGCTTATATTCCTGAATGTAAGTCCAAATAATTCTTCGCAAACGGAGCAAGGGATTGCTCGTACTCACATTCACGATTTGTTTGCGAGTTTTCAGACTGTATTCGGAAACGTAAATACACGGTACTCCCGCTATTTTACACACTTTACTGATATGGTTCTGTCTGTATTCCGGGGCTGCCAATACCAGCGAACTCTGATGCTGATGTAGTAAAGCTGGGGTGATTTTGTCAAAAGAAATTATTTCCAGTTTGAATGGCAATTCATCAAGTTTGAATATTTTTGAATCTATCTGGTCGTTGTCTTTTTTCGTTTCTTCCATCATCACCGTAATAGATCCCGACCAATACTCGGCTAACTCACCAACTGCTTCAATCAATTTGCGGGTGAGTAAAACTTCACCGTTTGGCAAAAGCTTTACTTTGAGTGGCTGTACGATAGTCAGATTGTTGTTAGTAAGCATAGGTTAGGGACTCCCTGATTGTAAGTTTTTACGGTTGATGCGGTAGTGAATCTTTGCTGTTCTTGGCAAGGGCTGTTTATCAATATAACAGACATTTACCGAATTTTAATTTCGCCGCCTGATACGAGAAGCATTTCAGACTCGGTTTCGGAGATATCTAATACTTAAGATTGATTCAGCAACTGGATTAGACCTTTATTATTTAATGGGAGGTCTGTTTGATATGTAGCAATCATCTGCGATCTACGTATAAGTGTCAATAATCTTTTCCGAGCTTTACTAAATCTTTATAGTTTAGGGGTAAATTATAAAGAAAAGTGCAATTTTAGGGTGAATTTGGTTAAAGCAATGGCTGTTCTAAGTATTTTTACTTAAGTAAAATCATCTAACTAGCAAGAATGAGCGCGAGTTGCGAATACGGCGATCTCAATGCTTTAAGTAAGTCGATGGGAAAAAACGCCCCTAGGTAAACGAGGGCAAAGTCTCCAAATGCTCTCTAATGGCTGACTTAAACCTGTTTACATGGTGTTACATTATGCGGTTTAAGCAGGTCTACGTAATGAAACCATAGATTTATAACAAATTTATTATAAACTTTACATAAATATATATCTTGTAATATAATAATATTTTTTGACAATTACCCTGGCGAAGTAGAAGGAGTAAAAAAAATTTTTACCCCTTCTGTCTTCGCTAATGCGAAGCCTTGATGCTGAACTTTTCTTTTATAAACCGGATATAAAGGTGCTTGAAAGCCGACTTCACCACGCGGGGCATACCAAAGTCGATCGCCATCATGCTTTCGGGCAACTTCCAATCCAAAACCTTGAGATTTTCCGGCTGCAAAAGCGGAAAATCAATCGCCTCTAAATTCGAGCAAAGCCCCAATCTCATCGCCGCAGCTACAGTGGGAACCGCCTCCGGATCGGCATTAATAATTTCCACTAAAGTTCTGTCCAAAGCAAACACATCATCAGAGGCGGCCAAAATTCCCAAAAACTTAGGTTCGCCCCCACTTGGCCCGTTACCTTCGTGACCGATAATTCCATCCAAAATCGTCAAATTTGGGTTAATTGCCCGAGCAGTTTCTACCAGCATTTCACCGAATCTGGCGCTATCTTTGCCAGCTTCCATGTGCCACCAAGCCTTCATTTTGCCGGGAACGCAGCCGAACAAATTTTTCACGCCCATTGTCACCGTTAATTGAACGTGAGATTTGAGTTTGGGCAAATTAATCACTACATCCGCTTCCATTGCTTCTTTGCAAATTCGCAGATGATTGAAATCTTTGCTGACTGTTTCGTAGCGTTTTCCTTGAAACTCAACAACTGGCAAATTCAGTTCTTCCAACAGAGGCAAATAACCATTAGCTTTTGCCACACCCATCGCGCTACCAAAAGCCGGACTATCGCCTAAAAAGGGTTTTCCTCCCGCCTCAATGACCATTTTAGCGACGCAGTAAACCAATTCTGGGCGGGTGACACATTCTTTTGTAGGGCGAGAACCGGTGAGGAGATTGGGTTTGAGTAAAACCCGATCGCCCGATTTGACAAAAGCCGAGATTCCGCCCAAGGGTGCGAGCAAACTTTCTAAAGATGTTTGTAAAATTTGGCGATCGTAGGAATTGGCCTGAATTAAGCTAACAGCAGACATAATTATGAATTCCTTGGTAATTGGTTATCGATCTGGAATAATATACCTCTTGCAAAAAAGATATATGTTATCATCACAGGTGTTAAATTGAATCCCCTAGAGCCAACTCATAATTGTAAATTGCTGACAACAAATTACAAAGCAGACCATAACGACTCGACAATATTTTAAAAAATTTGAGACTTCGATTAACCTGTTCAATTCCCTATTCGCTCCTGTGCTAAAACTCTATTGTAGTCTTTTTCTCAAAGATACAGTTTCCCCTTTTTAGGTTGATTTTTAGGGAGATAACTATTGGTGCGCTCATTCTTTATCCCTTGATAGCCACTATCTTGTAAGCTATTTGTTTCGGGATGAAAATTAATTTTATTTTTTTAGTCGAATTAAAATCGTGGTAATGCTCCGAGCCAAAAGCAGTGAGGAGTTGGGATTCAATCAACTAAAGCAAACATTTTCATTATATCATAAAAATCTTTTGCAAGAGGTCTAATAGGGACTTCTCCAGTGCGCTTTTGAGGAGATATCGCAGGAGTCACCCATTTTTTTGCACCTTCCAAAAATAAATCATATCAAATCCTTGATAGCAAAGGATTTGATATGAAGCGAATACTCTTCGCCAGGATTGGGTATAGCGCGGTTTCTACAATTTGTCGATCGACCTTTTGGCTTTATCTGCCAGATTTTTCACCGCATTTTTAGCATCTTCTGCAGCGTGGCGGGCGGCAGCTTCCGCTTGTTTGGCTTTACCTTCAACCTGGTCTTTTCTGTTGCCCGTAATATTACCGAAAATTTCCTGAGCTTTGCCTTCTAAATTTTTGCCGATCGCCTTCGCTCTGTCTTCTGTAGTCATGATAAGCTCCGTTTGGCAAGTTGCTATAGTAACATTGTAAAATTAACTCACCTGCAATTGCCTTTAACTTCATATTAATTTATATTCTGCTTGACCTCGGTCTTCTGCTGATGATTTACTTTGTGCAAATTACTCACTCACAAAGCGAAGGCTTCCTTTTTTTTACCACTGAATACGTCGGCCAAATTCGTCATAACTGAGATGTTGCACCATTCTCAAGAACGGGCTCTCCGGCCCGTTCCACAAAAGATAAATTTTCTTGTGGAACAGGCCGAAAAGCCTGTTCATAAAAGCCTAATTGAGAATGGTGTAAAATATGAGTCCTAAAAAACTATTTCAAACTCGCCGCAGCAACTTTAATCGGTTCGAGTAATTCTAACGGCAAATGCAGCATATTCAATTGGGTGCTATCTGCGGCTTTCCTTTCCGGATCGGGGCCGTGATAATCGCTGCCACCAGTTGCTAGCAAACCGTAATGAAGACACAAATCTTTTAACTTTTGGATTTGGCTAGAACTGTGGGTGGGATGGTATACTTCAACTCCCATTAAACCAGCATCTACTAATTCTTGTAAAACTTCCTCAACACCGCCGCCGCGAAATAAATAAGGGTGAGCCCAAACTGGTACTGCGCCGCAACTTCGCAATAAATCAATGCCTTCGACGATCGAGAATTTCTCGTAATGCACATAAGCCGGGCCGTCATCTCCCAGCCAGCGATCGAATGCTTCCCGCGATGATTTCGCGTGACCTGCTTTTACAAGTGCAGAGGCAATGTGAGGCCTTCCCGGTGCCATTCCTGGCGATGTTTTTGGCAGTTCGATCGCGTATCCCATTGCTGCTAATTTTTCGACCATTTCCTGCGATCGGCGAAACCTTCCTTCCAGGCGATCGTTCAAAGGAACGCGCAACTTATTTGCATCAGGATAAAAACCTAAAATGTGCAGGGAACGGCCGTTGTGAACGGTGCTGAGTTCTAGTCCGGGGACTATTTCAATACCGTGCAAAGCAGCAGCGGCGAAGGCTTCATCCCAACCCGACATCGTATCGTGATCCGTGACAGCCAAGGCGCGAACCCCCGATGAAGCGGCCGCGGCTACGAGTTCGGCAGGAGTGAGAGTGCCATCGGAATAAGTTGTGTGACAGTGGAGTTCTAGCATTTTTTTTGGTAAGTTAAAGTCTGCGAAATCTGCAATTATTCCCCTCACTCACGCCACATATATCGTCATACTATTTTAGATTTTAGATTTTAGATTTTAGATTGGGCATGAGTGACAATATAAGGGTTGGGAGCTTGTCTACTGTTGCATTTTTTTTCGTAACTGGTTTCACAACCAGCAACATTTTTTTTATGTTTATCGTTATTTGTAATAACTTCTTGCGCCTTTAATGGGTACACATTTATGCTTATTCAAACTCGGCATGACATGGGTTTCAGCCCGCCTTTGCAGTTTAATTTAGATGCAGAACACCTTAGCTATTTCTTGATTTCTCGCATTGGGTAAAGCACACCCTCTGGCAATTTGGGAGGAACCGGCGATATTTCAATACTTTGTATGTTGTGAACTGGGATAACTACCAGTTTATCTGCCAATTCGAGAATTATCGGGTCTGCCGTCAACATTTTGTGCAGGCGAGTGCCTAAAGTTGCTTGCTCTCCTACTGTTCCCTCTGGCGCAATGAACTGGAAGTGTTGCTGTTTGCCGTTGGTATAGTGGATTGTCAGATTGATAATTCCTTCTTGGTTGGTTGCTTGCATAATTTTTTCCCCCTAACAGTCGATCGGGACTTGGCAAAATTAACAATAAATCAAAACTGGCGATCGCACCACCGTTGGAAAGCTCGTTGCAAAGCTTTTGACCAAACCAGGCTGTCGGTACGAAAGTCCGGTTACTGCTAATTTTACCACAAAAACTGTACGGAAACTCGCCAACTTACCCAGTATACAATTGGCAGTCGCGCTGTCTTCGCTCCTTAATGCGCGAGCTCCTTCGCCAACAATATTTGGTCGATCGGGCTTTCTTCTATGCCAGTTGGCAAAGTGGCTCAATTTAGCCTCTGTAGCGACTTGACTCAAAGCGGTCTCAAGTCTTACAGCAGAGGCATTTGAGCGCTTTGGGTGTCAAGGTTTTTCGAGGTGGGAACTGTGGAGGTTAGGATAGTGGCATTCTGCTTTCACTGCCGTAGAAGATTTTTTTATAAATTAATAACATAACATTCAGGTACAGCTTATGAAATCCACACTTTGTTTTCCCGAAACTTCTCTTCACTCTAACGCAGTCACTGTTAATAATAATGTTATTGACTCTTGTATCCTTACAGCTTGGATTGACTTAGTAGGAGGAGATTTTGAGAGCTTGGGAGGAGATGATTGGCTTCCCTTGTGCGGCGACATTGATGACGGCGAAATTTACCGGGAATGGTTTTTGTGGCAAGACAGCGAAGTGACTCAAGAATGGGAAGCTTACGATCCCATTACTAATTATCGAGTTGTGGCACCTAGCCGAGAAATGATGATTGCTAAAATCGACCAAATAGAAGATACCAGAACAATTTAGTTGAGAAGGAGAAGGTTAAATCTTGATTTTCAACTTTAATAAAAATTATGTAAACAAACCCGGTTTCTCCCAACCACACTCAAGAAACCGGGTTTTTCAGACCTCAAATCTAGGTGTGAGTTGAGTCCAACTGGTTGAACATAATAATTTATCTCGCTACTGCTTTTTGTTTTTCTCGTTCTAATTTGCGCTGCTTCAAGGCTGCCAGATTTTGTTTAATCGTGTCGATCGCAAATCCAGCCTCCTGCTGTTGGTATAATTCGCTGGCACGGATCAAATCTGCAACAGCCTCGTCATCCGATCGCAAATTTGCAAAAGCTAAGCCGCGATTGTGGTAAGCTTCTGCCAAAGTTGAAACTTGTTCTACAGCGCTGCTAAATTTATCTTTGGCTTTGCGGTACTTTCCCGACTGATAAGCCTCAATTCCTTGTTGAAAATAAACGGAAGCTTTGCTGCCACTGTCGGTATCGGGAAATTCTGGGGAATTTAAAATTGGTTCTTTAAATATTACAGAAATGCTGCCCTTGCCGAAGTAAGCCCAAGTCATTGTTCCAAACCCAATCCCCAGCACAAGGGCAATAATGACAGACAGAGCAATAAAATTGGTGAGTTCCATAGAGCAATATTTGTTGTATTATAATATGATAAGTTAATTCCTAACTTCTGCAACAATGGCTGCACGGATTTACCTTAACTGGAAATGGTTTTTCCGGTCGCTAGCTTTAGTATTGTCGATCGGCTTAATGATTGCAACTGCAAGTTCTGACGCAGCAACCAACGCCCAAACTCAAGCAGGGTGGCAATTGTTGCAGCGGGGGGAGACAGGGTTGGTGGTAGCAATGCGACACGCGATCGCCCCAGGTACGGGAGATCCTGCTAACTTTAAGTTAGGCGACTGTTCCACCCAGCGCAATTTATCAGCACAGGGACAAACCCAAGCCAAGCAAATTGGAGCCGAATTTCGCAACCGCAACATCAAAGTTGCCAGAGTTTTATCGAGTCAGTGGTGTAGGTGTTTGGAAACAGCAAAATTGATAAAGTTAGGCAAAGTCGAACCCTTCCCAGCGCTGAACTCGTTCTTTAGGGACAGCAGCACAGAAGCCAGACAAACAGCGACAATCCGCAAATTAATTGTTGATAATCGCAACACAAAAGGCGCGATTATTCTGGTAACTCATCAAGTAAATATTACCGCGATTACTGATATTGTACCGCAAAGTGGCGAAGCTGTGATTCTCAAAAGCGATCGACAAGGTAAAATCCAAATACTCGGACGAATTGGAGGATTTTAAATAGATAGAAAGTTATAATATTATCAATTCCCCATCACCAACTACGCAGTGCCAATTTATATGAGTTTCCAATACAGCGCCGCCCTAGTGACTTTAGCAGACCTTGATAAAGAAGTTCTCGTTAAATTTTATACAAAATTTCTCGACATAGAACCAAACCCTTACATTCCCAATACTTATGCGGAATTTCAACTCAACGGCTTAAGACTCGGCATCTTCAAACCCAAAGATTCCCACAAATCGGAATTTGCAAATCGAGCAAAAACAGGCATGAGTTTGTGTTTGGAAGTCAGCGATATCGAAACTGCGATCGCCCGAATTTGGGCTTTAGGTTATCCGCCCAGCGGAGAAATTATCAAAGCTTCTCACGGTCTAGAAATCTATGCCTTCGATCCTGCCGGGAACCGCATAATTTTACATCAATCTAATTAGAATGTAGGATGAGGTCTAATTATTGGTGAACTCTCGATCTTTTCTTCGCGTCCTTCGCGTCTTCGCGGTTAGTTCAAAAAAATATCTAGTTCACAACCCGCTGAGGATTGCTATATAAGTTATGCAATTGCTTCACCACCTTCGCAATCACATTGTCAAACCCGCCTCTACAAATCAAAACGGCCTTAACTACCTAATCAGTTCAGCAAAACTATAAAAACTGATAATTAATAACAGCAACGCTGTCAGATGAGTTAGCTGAAATTGAGGCCGTGGGCCGATGGATTCCCGCACCAAAATTGAAAAAGACGAACCAATTATATAACTCAAAGACAACGTTAAATATTGCCACTGCAATGTTACACTCCACAGCCCCAGCAACATCATCGCCAAAGTCAACATCACCAACTCAACAAAGCGAGGCGGATTGTGCTGAGTAGACAGAATCAAAGTGTCCAACCAATATTGCCAAGGTCTCATGTTTTAGCGATCGAGCTTTTGGATTTAGCCTTCTAGCTTAACCTACGATCGCCATTCAGTTTGTTGCTGCAAACACCTTAAAGCCTCCGCCGTCTCAACCTGCGGAAATTGCCCATAAAAGCGACTGACACTGTAAAAAGGGTGAGGAGTCTCCAGAACGATCAACTTATCGCCCATTTGGGCCAAAAATCCCATCAAATCTGCCGGGGCGACAGGCGCGCAAATCCACAAAGCCAGCGGTTGCTGCGACTCCAAAGCCTTAGCCGCCACAGCCATCGTCATCCCCGTAGCAATGCCGTCATCTACCAAAATCGCCAAAGCCCCAGCCGCGCTTATATTTGGGCGTCCAGGAGACAAATCTGCCAGCAGAGATTGAGCATTATTTTGAGCCAGAGGCAGGGCTGATTTTTGCAAGCGTAAATTGTGCTGCTTTTGCTTTTCCCAGAGGACGTGACCATCAGCAGTTGCAGCCCCGATCGCCAATTCTAAATTATCTGGGCGAGTAATTTTCTTGGCGACAACCACATCCAAAGGACAGCCCAAGCGGCGCGCAATCGGCACAGCAACGGGCAAACCCCCGCGCGGCAAGGCGTAAACAATCGGTTTCACCGCCTTCTGTGTCATTAAACTCAACTTGCCGAACTCGTCCACAACTGCCTCGGCCAGTTTTTCGCCTGCATCGGCGCGATCGTCAAAAAACGGGTTAGAGAACATATTTTTGCCTGTACGAGCTCAACCAAACAATTGGAGATTGTGCGAGTGTTAATTGGAGATTGTACGCGCGTGCGTAGCTATCCCGTAGGGAATCGACAGCATCACCTACAAGCTTCTAGCCAATCTCAAATCACACAACCCGATCTAAACTATAAACTCTAGGCTCAAAAATATCTCCCTAATTGTAAAAAGTATGTCCAGCGACTTGCAACTCAGCCTTTTTGACAACAATCAAAGTGCCACTTTCCAAACAGACTCAATACCAGCAAATGCCAAAATTCCCATTCCTCCCGGCACTTATCAAAATATGGAACAAATCGGCGAGCACTGCAACCGCTGCTACCGCTGCGAATTGGGCAACAGCCGCACTCACGCCGTCATCGGCCGCGGCAATCCTCAAGCCTCAATTTTGATTGTGGGAGAAGCGCCCGGACAAAACGAAGATGAAACCGGATTGCCCTTCGTCGGGCGATCGGGCAAACTGTTAGATAAGATTTTAGAATCCGTGGGATTGAGTGCAGAAACCGACGTATTCATTGCCAACGTCATCAAATGTCGCCCTCCCAACAACCGCCCTCCGACAGCAAAAGAAATCGAAGCTTGCAAACCTTACTTGCTCGAACAAATCCGCATCTTAGACCCCAAAATTATTTTATTAACCGGTGCAACCGCCCTCAAAGGTTTGCTAAGCGACAAGCGCCCCATTAGTAAAATTAGAGGTCAATGGATTGAATGGGAAAATCGTTTGTGTATGCCAATTTTTCACCCGTCGTACTTGTTGCGAAACCCCTCCCGCGAACCGGAAACTCCGAAATGGTTTATGTGGCAAGATATGCAAGCTATCAAGGCTAAATTGGATGAATTCAAAGAGCAATTCTAATCAATTTTTCTTGTTGATTTGTAGGCGGGTTTGAGGCACAATCTCGGATTTTTACCCACAATCTTAAAACCCGCCCCCACCCACCGAAAAATTATAATTAATTTTCATGTGCAATTAGTAGGGGACGGGTTTCACCAACAATCTCTGATTTTTACCTGCCATCTACAAAACAAGTTCCCGCTTTCCATTCATAAATTCACGCCCCGTAGTAAAAATCCGAATTATGGTTGTCTCTAGTATTTTTAGTGAAACTCCTATCAATAGACAAGAAATTCCTCAAGAACTATTAGACATTGAAGATAAACAACGTACTAATCCACTTCCTTGGAAAGGGCAATTTTCACCCCAGTTCGTCCAAACTTTGATTGATAAATACGCAACTAAAAATAGTGTTATTTTTGATCCATTTTTAGGTAGTGGAACAGTTTTATATGAGGCAGGAAGATTCGGAGTGGAAGCCTGCGGAACAGAAATCAATCCAGCAGCTTTAATCCTAGCTAACACTTATAAATTCATCACTATTTCACCCGGAAAGCGTGAAAAATGTATCAATTGTTTTCTCGCTCAACTAAAAACAGAGATATGGGAGAGAATGCCACTCTTCCAAACAATACAAAAAGAACTTACACCTAATGATTTAATAGATAAAATTGTAGATGTAGCCGTTGATGATGAAGAAAACTTCCTTAATGTTTTACATGAAGTATTAGTGATATTGCTAGACTTAGAAAACAAAAAACTTACCAAATCAAGAGTTTTTACACTTGCGGAAAATATCGCTACTTTTGTCCTTAAACTACCCTATAGTAAAAAGCCGATAAATGCCTACAATGCCGATGCAAGACACGTTCCCTTACAAAACTCCAGCGTCAATCTTGTGATTACCTCCCCCCCTTATATCAATGTATTTAACTATCATCAGCAGTATCGCGGTTCTACTGAAGCACTAAATTGGAAAATTTTAGAGGTGGCAAAATCAGAGTTTGGTTCTAATCGCAAGCATAGAAGTAATAGATTTCTAACTGTCATTCAATATTGCTTAGACATCGCCTATACTTTGCAAGAATTGTTAAGAATATGCAGCCCTAACAGTAGAATAATATTTGTACTAGGTAAAGAATCAAATATTAGAGGAACGCCTTTTTTAAATGGGGAGTTAGTTGCAGAAGTTGCTCGTCAAGTCTTGGGGATTAGCTTAGATATCCGTCAAGAAAGAAGTTTTGTAAATCGTTATGGAAAAATTATCAAAGAAGATATACTACACTTTACAAAAAGAGAAGACTTACAGTATTATTTTGCCATACATCAAGCCAGAACTCTTTCTATAGAAGCTTTAATATCTGCTTATTCCGTAGCCAATGAACAAGTAAAAGATGAAATCAAGGATGCTATCGATAAGGCTGCCACAGTACAGCCCTCACCTTATTTCGATCTGCAGCGTTCACGAAAAACCATTGAAATACTCAACCCAAAAGCAGAAAATTATGTTTAATTTAGCTCAACCACATGGGGACAAACTAGCAGCATTACTTGATAACGTGAAATTACCTCCTACAGATAAACGGCGTGTTAATCAAGCAATCGAATACTACAAAAAATGGTTGGAAACGCTTAAAAACATCAGGGGGGATGATCTGAAAGTTGTTCCAGAGATGGTATCCCATCTAACCTCCTATAAGCGATACATTGACGTTGAACTAATTTTTGACAGTGACAATGATTTTTTGTACCGTCAAAAAGGGCAATTAAAACTTGACAACTCAATTATTGAAGAATTTATACCTATCTTAGTTACAACCGTCTTTGCAGATTCATTAAAGGACAAAGAATTATCCTTTGGCCCAACACAGTGTTTTTCATCACTACGATTTGAGTCAAGTTTAAAACTCAGTCCAAAAGGCGGCGGGATGAGTATTCGAGCCAAGGATCAAGATTTTGCGATTAGTAGAAAAATATTCCTAAAAGCCTCTCATAACCAAGATTTTAAGGAGACTACCTCCCGTGAGGCAAATATTGCTTATGTTGCGGCTGAGTGTAAAACAAATCTTGATAAAACCATGTTTCAAGAGGGCGCAGCAACTGCCCTGGATGTAAAATTGAGTGTACCAGGAGCCAAGTATTTCTTGCTATGTGAGTGGCTTGATATGTCGCCGATTAGCTCATCACTCACAGCTATTGATGAGATACTAATTTTGAGAAAAGCAAAACGCTTATCGTCTAATATAAGAAGTGCTTTTAGTACGGTAGAGGGAAGAAAGAAAAATAAAGATTATTTTGTCAACCATCTCGATAACAACCCCTTTGCACCGGAAGTTTTTATGAGATTTTTAAGTGAGATTGAAGGGATGATTGGTAAAGATGAACTAGACGAAGATGACGTGCTGTCAAGAGGCTATTTTTAAGTGTAAAAAAAATCATCGGAACCAGCGAAAGCTATGGCTTTGCCTGACAATCGCGCAGCCACAAACGAATCGCCTCAGCAATTTCGCTTTTCTCCCCCTGTGGCCGCAACAACGGACTAACAGCCGCCACGGTATCATACCTAGAAACAATTTTCACTAATTCCCACCCGTTCTCCGTTTTAGTGAAAAATAACCAATGATATTGCTCAATTTCAACTCGTTTTCCCCCGCGATACTGCCGTTCCAAAGTAGTAATGAAAACTTGACTGGCATTTTCAGGAAGCGCATCTTCAAAATTCAAAGGTAGCGGTTCAAACTCCGGGCGGCCGGCTAAAATTATTTGAGGCAGCGCGTAACCGGGCGGTGTGTTAGTGTTAGGAGAAAAGTGCGATCGCACAATTACGCGATTAGCATAACTCGGCAAATCTTGCAACAGGCGATCGACCAAAGTTTCTAAATCAGCGGGACAGGGCGATCGCGCTAACCAACCATACCCACTTGCGTTTATAGTGCGATCGGCATTTGTGACAACATTAGCAGCCAAAGTCGGAGTTGCAACCGCAGATATCAGCAGATAAACACAGATGAACGCAGATAAAATTCCATTGGCGTTCATCGGCGTTTATCGGCGGTTAAAACTGAGATGTTGCACCATTCTCAATAAGCCTTTTATGAACAGGCAAGATGCCTGTTCCACAAAGAGTGAATTTTCTTGTGGAACAGGCATCTTGCCTGTTCTTGAGAATGGTGCAAGATGTGAGTTAAAAACAACATTCATATTGTTACTCCAACTCTTCACAAATACGCGCAAAAGCCGCCGCCGGATCGTCCGCAGCAGTAATCGGGCGCCCAATCACCAGATAATCCGCACCAGCTTTCAAAGCCGCCTTCGGAGTCATCGATCTTTTTTGATCGCCTCCCTCAGCCCATTTCGGACGCACACCGGGACAAACTAACACAAAATCATCCCCGCAACTCATTCTTAACTGTTCCACTTCTTGCGGAGAACAAACAGCCCCAGCTAAACCAGTTTCCTTAGCCAACAATGCCATGTGTAAAGCATATTCCGGCAACTCCAAAGGTATTTTCAACTCAAAAGCCAACTGTCGCGAATTCAAACTCGTTAATAGAGTAATAGCAATCAACTTAGGACTCGGTTTATCCACAGCCGCCGCCCCTTCAGTCAAAGCCAACTGTGCCGCTTTCAAAGCATCTTTACCACAAGTAGAATGGATCGTCAATAAATCCACATTATACTTACCAGCCGCCCGACAAGCACCAGCCACAGTATTCGGGATATCGTGAAACTTCAAATCGAGAAAAATCCGCTTTTCCCGTTGTTTTAAAATTTCCAAAATCCCCGGCCCGGAACTCACAAACAGTTCCAAACCCACTTTACAGAAAGATACTTGCGGCAGTTTGTCCAGAAGCGCGATCGCCTCTTCTTGACTCGAAACATCCAAAGCAACAATAATTCGATTATCAGCGTTCATCAGCGTTCATCTTCAGTATTCATCTGCGGTTAAAAAAATAGATTAGTCATCGCAATAATTGCCTGCTTTGAACAGGCAAGATGCCTGTTCCACAATAATTATTGGAGATGTCTATTCAAGACACCAATCGCACAAACTTATTCTTCCCAACCTGCAAAACCTTACCGCATAAATCAGCAGGTGATTCAAAGGTGAGGTTAACATCAGAAACTTTATCGCCCTCCAACTTCACCCCGCCGCCCTGCATCAACTTCCGCGCATCACCGCTGCTTTTACAAAGCCCGCTAGCACTCAGAATATAAAACAACTTAGCCGGAAATTGCACACTTGCCAAAGAAAACTCCGCCACAGCATCAGCTTGTCCCGCAGCACCTTTAACCAGCGCCATTGCATCTTGTTGTGCGCGATCCGCCGCTTCCTGCCCCCGATACTGGCGCACCACATCCACAGCCAAAAGTTTCTGTTTTTCTCGCGGATTTTCTGGCAATTCATCAAGTGGCAAATCTGTCAATAGTTCAAAATATTGGGCGATCGAACTATCAGCAATTTTCTCCAACTTAGAATACATCGTCAGCGGGTCTTCCGACAAAGCCACATAATTGCCCAAAGATTTCGACATCTTCTGCACCCCGTCAGTCCCTATCAAAATCGGCATCAGCAAACCAAACTGCGGCTTCATCCCAAAATGCCGCTGCAAATCTCTCCCCACCGCAATATTAAACTTTTGGTCAGTTCCCCCCAACTCCACATCAGCCTCCAAAGCCACCGAATCGTAACCCTGCATTAGTGGGTACAGAAACTCGTGCAGATAAATCGCATTTTCCTGCTGCATCCGATTATCAAATCCCTCTTTAGCGAGCATCTGCTGCACCGTCATCGTCTTCAGCAGTTCCAAAATCTTCGCCAAGTCCAATTTCGACAACCACTCGGAGTTATAGCGAATTTCCAAACGTCCGGGCGTGTCAAAATCTAGAATCGGACGCACTTGGTCTAAATAAGTCTTGGCATTTTCCGCCACTTGTTCGGCTGTCAACTGGCTTCGCATCTCGGACTTCCCTGTCGGATCGCCAATTCTTGCGGTAAAATCTCCGATGACCAGTACCGCTGTGTGACCGGCATCCTGAAAAGCCCGCAGTTTGCGGAAGCAAATGCTGTGTCCCAAGTGAATGTCCGCCCCTGTGGCGTCGATTCCCAGTTTGACTCGCAAGGGTCGATCGACTTGGGCCAGCAGTTGGGCTAAATTTTCGTCAGAGTTGCTAGAATCAGGTCGATCTGGAAAAATCTCGCTGATGCCGCGGTAAAGTGCTGAAAGGTTAGGAGTTATCATCGGGGAGCGATCGTTCATCATATTTTGCCAAAGTGCAGCAGAATTAGTTACACTCACTGGTTGACGCATAAAAACATAACTATCACGCTACTATAATCCGAAACCTGACCGGCTTTCATTAGCTGACCCCGCCCAAAAACGGATACCAGCCCCGACAACAGTCGCCGACATCCCACAATTTTAGACGCTAGTTCAAACTCCTAAATTGATCTGTGGAGTAAATCTAAAATCTAAAATCTAAAATCTAAAATCTAAAATCGATCGACTGACAGTCTCTAGGTTTCGCATCTAAAATTAAAAGTCTTAAACCCCAAATCGAGTGAGGAAGTGAAATCCACGTGTCAACCAACGCAGTCCGCAATAACACGGAAAACTCAGCCCCCGTATTCGAGTTTGTTCAGTCAGTCAGTAAAGTGACCGCCGGAACCATACTCAGCATGACAATGCTTGCCAGTTCCGTAGTCGCTGGTGGACTGGTTGGCTTAGCGATCAGCTTCCGCAATTTGCCAGATGTTCGGATCTTGCAAACCTACTCTCCCACAGAAACTACCCACATTTACGACATCAACGGCAAGCCGCTAGCCAGCATCCACGACGAAGCCAACCGGGATGTCGTACCCCTTGACCAAATCTCCCCGAACCTGAAACGAGCTGTTCTGGCGATCGAAGATAGCAACTTCTTCACCCACAAAGGTATCAACCCCGGCGGGATAGCCCGAGCTCTGATGGTCAACCTAGAGAAAGGTAGAACCGTTGAAGGCGGCTCGACTATGACTATGCAGCTAGTCAAGAACCTGTTTCTCTCTCCCCAGTCAAAATTTAGTCGCAAGGTAGCTGAAGCGGTAATGTCTATCCGCTTGGAGCAAATTCTCAACAAAGACCAAATTCTGCAACTATACCTGAATCAAATCTACTTAGGTCACAACTTGTACGGCGTAGAGACAGCCTCTCGAAGCTATTTCAACAAATCCGCAAGTAATTTGACTCTTTCAGAAGCAGCGATGCTGGCCGGCTTAATTTCTGCCCCCGAAGAATACAGTCCTTTCGTCAATTACAAATTGGCAAAAGAGCGGCAAGCCCTCGTTTTAGGCCGCATGAAGGATCTTAAATGGATTACGCCGGCCCAAGAGACAGCAGCCCGACAGGAAAAAATTAAGCTAGGCAAAATTACCTCTTTTGGCGGCTCTCAAGTTCCTTACGTAACACAAGCCGTAGTCCAAGAACTGACAAGGCGTTTTGGGCGAGATGCCGTGGTTAAGGGAGGAATGCGCGTTCAAACCACGATCGACCTCAAAATGCAGCGCATAGCCGAAGAAACCGTCAAAGCGTGGCACAATCGGCTTTACTACCAAGGGCTGTTTTACGATCGCGATGAAGGTCAAATTGCCCTAGCCGCCGTCGATCCCCGCACCCACTTCGTCAAAGCAATGGTTGGCGGCGTCGATTACGAAAAGAGTCAGTTCAACCGCGCCATTCAAGCACGCCGCCAGCCCGGATCTGCTTTTAAACCTTTTATCTACTACGCTGCCTTTGCTAGCGGCAAATACGCCCCCGATTCAGTTGTCTACGACTCCCCTGTCGGCTACCGCGACGGCGACGGCTACTACTACCCTCAAAACTACGGTGGCGGCTTCTCCGGTGCTGTCAGCATCCGCAGAGCATTGGAAGTCTCTCTGAACATTCCCGCCGTCAAGCTTGGCCAAGAAGTCGGATTGAATAAAGTGATTGAGATTTGCCGCGTGCTCGGCATCAGAAGTCCGATGGAACCGGTGATTTCTTTGCCCTTGGGTGCAGTTGACCTCACTCCTTTAGAAATGGCCGGATCTTTTGCTACCTTCGCCAACAACGGCTGGCATTCTGACACCACGTTTATCGTGCAAGTCACTGACAGCAGTGGCAACGTCTTGCTCGACAATACGCCCAAACCCAAATTAGTTCTCAATTCCTGGGCGGCGGCATCTGTCAACAGCGCCCTGCAAGGCGTAATTACCAGCGGAACTGCAAGGGCGGCTCAAATTGGCCGGCCGGCTGCGGGGAAAACAGGTACAACTTCCTCAGAACGCGATATCTGGTTTGTGGGTTACGTGCCCCAGTTGTCGGTGGCTGTTTGGATGGGCAACGACAATTATAGACCGATGAGCTACGGTGCTACTGGCGGTGGGATTGTCGCCCCTGTTTGGCGTGATTTTATGAGCCAAGCTTTGCAGGGAGTTCCCGCAGAAAGTTTCAAACCTGCTTCATCTTTTGAGCGGCCTTAATTATCAGTCAGTTGTCAGTTGTCAGTTGACTGTTGACTGTTGGCAGTTGGTGTTTGACAGTTGACAATTGACACTTGGCAGTTGACAATTACCCATTATTTCTCCTCTGACCGAAAGAATCCAGGATACCCGCCACGTGATTCATCCGTGGAGAAATAAAAAACCTGTATCAGATGAAACTTGCCGAACGTATTTATGCGTGGGGTCAATGCTTCAATCTAAAATCTAAAATCTAAAATCTAAAATCGATTGACTTCTGGCTTCTGGCTCACACTCGATAATTAATCCGTGTATCCGTATCAACATCCGTGTTGTGCCTTCCTTCTTCCTTCTGACACTAGGATTGTTTTTCCAGCTCAGATTTCATCCGCTCCAGCGTTGAGTTCATTTGCTCAAACATCTGCTGGGGCGTGATGCCAAATTGATTGAGCTGTGTTTTTAACTGTTCTACAGTCATCTGAGCCATGAAGTCCTCAGACAGCTCAAAGCGCTTCATAAAAATACGGTAGCGCTCCATCATCGATTCCATCTGAGCGATGAACATTTTCTTGCCTTCGCGATCGAATTTGCCGTAATTTCCACCTAGTTTGATGAGAGATTGATAGTCTTCAAACAACAGCTTGGCTTCTTGCTGAACAATTTCCGAATCAAAAAATCCCATAGCTTTCCTAATTTTTTAATATTCAACTAATTTTGATCGAGGCGAGAAAACCCGCTGCTTTTTGTACCATTTTATCAGTTGCCGGAGGAAGTCCCTACCCCTCAAGGTACAAGAATTAGTAGAAATTTCCGTACAGGAGAGGCCGATGCCCGCGCAGGGCCGATGCCCGCGCAGGGCATCGGGCCCCAAAAGCGTTGGTTATTGGTTATTCAAACTAACAACCAACCAATAACCAATAACTAATGACTGATAACTGATGACTAATGACTTCTTCAAACTTCCCCGATGCGTTCTAGAGGCCAAAACCGCACTACAGCACGGCCGATGATATTCTGCTTAGGTAAAAATCCCCACCTGCTGGAGTCGTTGCTGTTGTTGCGGTTGTCTCCCATCACAAAGTATTCATTTTCTGGAACGCGATAAGGCCCCCACTGGTATTTAGGAGGTTCGGCAATATATTTTTCGACCAGGGGTTTGTCGTTGAGATAAACTAAACCTTTTTTAACGGCGACTGTTTGACCCGGTAAGCCAATTACCCGCTTGATGAATGCTTGGTCTTGGGTAAAGCCTTGTTCTTGCAACTTTTCGGGCGGGGCAAATACTACGATGTCGCCAGTTTTTGGAGGTTCGAGGTAGTAGGAGATTTTTTCGACTACGACGCGATCGCCCACGTGCAGAGTGGGTACCATAGAATCTGAGGGTATGTAGCGCGGTTCGGCGACCAAGGCTCGAATCACTATTGCTAAACTTAAAGCAATAATCACTATCTGAAGATTTTCTCGCTGTGACTTCCACGCTTTCTGCCACCAGCTTTCAGGCGGATTTTCTGCTACTTCTGTACCCAAATTCTTTTTTTCAGATGTCATGAAAGTCCTCGCTAAATAGTTGCCACTAATTATCTGATTAAGCTCGCTCAGCATTTAAATTGCATCTCTACAAATCATCAAACCATGACTAGCTGCACACGCGAACCAGCCCAAAATATACAATTTAAATGCAGTACAGCTTACCATTGAAGTATGTCGCTGTTAATTACTAGACGTGAAGTGCAGGCATTTGCAAAGTTGCAAAGTATCTAGAAAGGCATCGGCGTTGCACCTGCGATTTCCCTATCAATCAAAGATTTATACAATAACTCTCATCTTGATATTAACTCATAAAAAAGGCAGAGAATTTAAATTCTCTACCTTTTTTATGTGAGGATTTTGAGTTGTTTGCGATCGCGAGATTGGTTATTTCAAAACTTTACTCGCGATCGCACTTACTCAAACTTACTCAACGCCTTGGGGCAGCAATTCCCGCTTTTGACCTTGCAGCACCTTAACAATTCCGTCCTCGCCCACATCAACAACAGCGGTGTCGCCGTCTTTGATGCGGCCAGAAAGGATTTCCTCAGCCAAACTGTCTTCCAGCAAGCGCATAATGGCGCGGCGCAGGGGTCGGGCTCCGTAGCTGGGGTTGTAGCCTTCTTCTACCAGCCGTTCTTTGAATTTTTCGGTCACTTCCAGGGTGATGCCCTGTTCTGTCAAACGGCTGAACACTTCTTTGAGCATAATGACGGCGATTTCTTTGACTTCTTCCCTGTTCAACTGGCGGAAGACGATAATTTCGTCGAGTCGGTTGAGGAATTCGGGGCGGAAGTAGTTTTTGAGTTCTTCGTTAACCAAAGAACGAATGCGGTTGTAATTAGCATCGGCTTGGTTGTCGCTGAACTCGAAACCGAGACCGCCGCCGCCTTTTTCAATCACCTTAGAACCGATGTTTGAGGTCATAATCAGCAGCGTGTTTTTGAAGTCCACGGTGCGACCTTTGGCATCTGTTAAGCGGCCGTCTTCCAATATTTGCAACAGCATATTGAAGACATCGGGGTGGGCTTTTTCGATTTCGTCGAACAGCACGACGGTGTAAGGACGGCGGCGGACTGCTTCTGTGAGTTGGCCGCCTTCGTTGTAGCCGACGTACCCAGGCGGAGAACCGATGAGTTTGGAGACGGTGTGCCGTTCCATGTACTCCGACATATCCAGCCGAATCATGGCATCTTCGGAACCGAAGAAGTAGCCTGCTAGGGCTTTGGTGAGTTCGGTTTTGCCGACGCCGGTAGGCCCGGAGAAGATGAAACTGGCGATCGGGCGATTGGGATTTTTCAAACCGACGCGGGCGCGACGGATGGCGCGGGAAACGGCTTTCACTGCTTCTTCCTGGCCGATCAAGCGCTGGTGCAAGGTATCTTCCATGTGCAGCAGCTTTTCGGATTCGGATTCGGTCAGTTTGTTGACCGGGACGCCCGTCCAGCTTGCCACGATTTGAGCAATGTCTTCTTCGGTGACAACTGGCGATGGGTCGGTTTCGCCGGTGCGGGCCGAGTCGGTTTTTTTAGCTTGGGAAATTGCGCGAATTTCGGCTTTGATCGTCATTTCTCGATCGCGCAATTCGCCGGCTTTGTCAAAGTCTTGAGAACGCACCGCTTCGTCTTTATCTTTGAGGACTTGGCGCAGTTCTTTGTCAAGTTCTTTGGCTGCGGGGGGCAGTTGGGAGTTGATCAGGCGAACTCTGGAACCAGCTTCGTCTACCAAGTCAATTGCTTTGTCTGGGAGGAAGCGATCGGAGATGTACCGATGTGAGAGTTTGGCTGCAGCTTCCAGGGCCGTGTCCAAAATTTTCAGCTTGTGGTGCTGTTCGTAGCGTTCCCGCAGACCGAAGAGAATCTCGATCGTCTCGTCTACAGTCGGTTCGCCGACCATAACGGGCTGGAAGCGCCGTTCTAGGGCTGCATCGCGCTCGATGTGCTTGCGGTACTCGTCTAAAGTTGTAGCGCCGATACACTGGAGCTCGCCTCTTGCCAAAGCCGGCTTGAGAATGTTGGCCGCGTCGATCGCGCCTTCCGCCGCACCAGCACCGATCAAAGTGTGCACTTCGTCAATCACCAAAATCACGTTACCCGCTGTGCGGATTTCGTCCATGATTTTTTTGAGGCGTTCTTCAAATTCGCCCCGGTATTTGGTACCAGCGACGAGCAAGCCGATGTCGAGGGTAACGACGCGCTTTTCTTCGAGGATGTCTGGGATGTCGTTGTTAGCGATGCGCTGGGCCAGACCTTCGGCGATCGCGGTTTTACCGACTCCGGGTTCGCCGATGAGCACCGGGTTATTTTTGGTGCGGCGACCGAGGATTTGAATTACCCGTTCGATTTCTTTTTGGCGTCCGACTACTGGGTCTAGTTTGCCATCGACCGCCATTTGAGTCAGGTTGGCTCCAAATTCATCCAGGGTTGGAGTCTTGGTGCGGGCACCGCCGCCCGTGGCTGCGACTTCTGCGGTTTCTCCCAGCATCCGAATCACTTGGGTGCGGACTTTCGACAAGTCTACTCCCAGATTTTCCAGGACTCTGGCCGCTACTCCTTCACCTTCGCGGATCAGGCCCAGCAGCAGGTGTTCAGTACCTATATAATTGTGTCCGAGTTGGCGAGCTTCTTCTAGGGATAGTTCTAGAACCCGCTTGGCGCGGGGAGTGAACGGAATTTCGACTGCTACGAAGCCGGAACCGCGCCCGATGATTTTTTCCACTTCAATGCGCGCGTCTTTCAGGTTGACGCCCATTGATTTGAGGACTTTCGCTGCAACCCCGGTTCCTTCTCCGATCAGACCCAGGAGGATCTGTTCTGTCCCTACGAAGTTGTGACCCAGGCGGCGAGCTTCTTCCTGGGCCAACATGATTACTTTTATTGCTTTTTCTGTGAAGCGTTCAAACATGATTTATTCCCATCACCTGCTGCTATGTGCCCGTTTCGAGGTCACGCTCGCACAACGAGCGTTTGTGTTCGAGTGTTAACTCGTACTGCTTATTCTAGCGCGACACTCCCAACCTATCTGCCGCACTCGGCTGCGGTTGCAGATTCCAGGCTCATGTTGCAGGGTGGCTTTCAACTGGGAAGACCCAAATGGTGGCTGACCTACAACCTCCCCTAGACTGCAAGAAGATTGCTCTTCTCGGCCCGTGCCCAACCTACGACTGCGTATTGATGGATTCTAGCATAATCTTTTTGGCTGTCATGCAGGCGCAAAAGTGATAATTCTCGCAGTACAGGCCGGGTTTTGCACAAAACTTATTAGTTTGATGGGCGATCGATCCCCTAAACTCATCCTTAACCGGCAGCCCATATCAAGAATTTGTTGCTTTGGGAGGCCCAGAGCTAGCTGGGCTTTTTTTATCTAAAATTTGGCCTCAGATGCGTGGGGAATTTGGGTAGTATTCATATTGTCAGTTGTGCGATCGCTCCCGATCGATTAGTAAGTGTTGCTACACTCCGAGGGGTTTGGCTCAGACTATAATCTGCACGGTTCAAACGAGGGCGAAGCAAAGCGGTAAGTACGATCGTGCAGGCAGAGGTTTCTTCCCATGCTGAGGTTGATTGCCTATGAGGATTTTGAACTAAATTTATATCGAGTAACCCATTATTGGTCAATGCAAGTTAAAGACTCAATAAATTACATTTAAAACTCAAAACTATCGATCGCCAAATGCCAGTTTTTCTGATGCAGCCGATCGCACATCTCCCGTTTCTCATCCGCCAAATCTCGCTGAAATTCCGGTTTTTCCAGACCGCTGCGCCACATCACCAGAGCATCTTCTCCGGTGTCTTCGTAGTATCGCTTGCGCCGTCCAGCCTCTTTAAAACCAAACTTTTTGTACAGGGCAACTGCGGCTAAATTCGAGTCCCGCACTTCTAAAGTCGATCGCTCTAATTGCCTGTCACAAGCCGATTTTAGCAAAGCCAAAAGCAGAGCTTGTCCCAAACCCTGACGTTGAAACTGAGGATGAATTGCCAGCATTATAATGTGAGCTTCTTCTAAAATCGCCCACAAACAACCGATACCGATGAGAGTTGGGGGAATCTGTAGGGGCGGTGTCCCCGTGCTCGCCCGGTTTTGAGCTGATTCACAGTCGTCAGTTTCCCATGTCCAAAGACCTAATAAATCGCTGTTAGGACTGTCTAACTCGCGCCTGTAGCCTTCGATCGTCCAAAGTCCCGCAAAACAAAGCCGATCGAGTTCGACTGCACTGTTGAGGTGTTCTGCTGCGAGATGTTTAATTTGTAGAAAACGCACAGTCGATTTTAAATTTTAGATTTTAGATTTTAGATTTGATAATTACTCACTGCAAGGATGCTCCAGTTCGATCGAGTCTCAGTCAGTCAGCCTGCTTGCGGAATGAATCTGGGGGCAACTGACCCAATTGCTTGCGGTCAATTGTACACTGGGAAAGACCGTAAGGATAGTTATTGCGCGATGGTATCAACTCAATCTTTCGGGGTGGAATCGGGACTTAAGTATCTGTCTGAGTCTCAACAAGCTCTGCAAACTCGATCGCCCAATCAAGAACTGTTACCGCTGACAGCCAGTGTTAACAGCAGCGATCGGTTGGAAATCGGAGGCTGCGAGGTGACAGCTTTGGTGGAGCAATTTGGCTCGCCGTTGTATATTTTAGACGAAGAAACGTTGCGGGCGGCTTGTACCCAGTACCGGGATGCTTTCGGGCGTTACTATCCGGGCGAATCTCAAGTGCTCTATGCTTCTAAAGCTTGGAGTTGTTTGGCAGTTTGCGCGATCGCAGCTTCCGAAGGTTTAGGGATAGATGTCGTATCCGCCGGAGAAATCTACACTGCACTGCAAGCCGGAGTCAGTCCCGACAAAATCTACTTCCACGGTAACAACAAGTCCCGCGAGGAACTGCGGCTAGCTGTCGAAAGCGGCTGCATTACCGTAGCCGACAATTGGCGGGATTTAGAGACTCTAGCAGAGTTGGGACAATTGGGTGTCAGCAGCCTCACAGGTGGGCCGACACGAGTTATGGTGCGGTTTACTCCAGGAATTGAGTGTCACACCCACGAGTACATTCAGACGGGTCAAATCGACAGTAAATTTGGCTTTGATCCCAACTCGCTCGATCGAGTATTTACTTTCATCAGCCAACAGCCGTCCTTATTTTGCGTGGGAGTACACGCTCACATCGGCTCTCAGATTTTTGAACTGCAACCCCATGACGATTTAGCCGAAGTCATAATTCAGGCCTTGACAAAAGCACAGAGTTATGGTTTGCCAGCAACAGAAATTAATATTGGCGGTGGGTTGGGCATTCGCTATACTGAAGCGGACGATCCTCCCAGCATTGAAGATTGGGCTCGTACAATTTGCTCCGCAGTGGTAGCAGCTTGCGAGCGGCAGCAATTGCCATTACCAAAATTGCTTTGCGAACCGGGTCGATCGCTCGTCGGTACAGCCTGCGTCACTGCTTATACCGTTGGCTCTCAAAAAGTCATTCCGGGAATGCGGACGTATCTAGCTGTGGATGGAGGGATGTCGGACAATCCGCGTCCTATTACCTATCAATCAGTTTATCGAGTCCTCGCAGCCGGTAAAATGTCTGCTGCCTTAACGGAAACAGTGACAATTGCTGGGAAACACTGCGAATCAGGCGATGTTCTGATTAAAGATGCCAAATTGCCCGAGTGTCAGACCGGAGATGTCCTCGCGGTTACGGCCACAGGGGCATACAATTACAGTATGGCTTCTAACTATAACCGAGTACCCCGACCGGCAGCGGTTTTAGTGAGAAATGGGGAAGTTAACACGATTATACAGCGGGAAACTTACCAGGATTTGCTGAGGCTTGACCGCCTTCCTGAACGACTCGGAGCTCCAAAGTAAAAACTTAGAAGTTAAAAGTTAAAAGTTAAAAGTTAAAAGAAAGACAATCTATGTTTACTTAGTGACGATTGCCTTTTCACTTTTAACTTTTGCCTTGTTCAGTCACGCGATTGGATTGACACTCCCCGGTCTAAAAACACGGGGATTTTCAGAGTATTCCTTATAACAACTGTTCATGGTTCACGGGTTCGAGTGCATCACGGTTCGCGGTTCACAGGCGGTAGCGTTCGATGAACCATGAACAATCAACAATCTGGCTTTGACTTGGCCCTGGTTCAGTCCTTATTGATTCAAGGGATCGATATTGGACTGGTTTTTGCCCTTGCGTATTTGGTGCTCGTCATTGTTGGCGAGCGCAGAACGCTGTGGATGGTACGGGGATTTATCATTTTGATGCTGGCGGCGGCGGTGAGCAACTGGGCTGGATTGAGGCTGTTGCACGTTGCGCTAAATAGCTTGGTGACTGGTTCGGCTGTGGCAATGGCGGTAATATTGCAGTCGGAGTTTCGCCGATTTCTGGAACAATTGGGTCGGGGGGAATTTCGGCAATTGTTTGGACGCGATCGCCGGCCAACTCCCGAACCGGACAGCGTAATAGATGAAATTGTGGACGCAGTAAAAGAACTTTCGCAAAACCGCACGGGCGCTTTACTAATTATAGAAACAGATTCTCCGATCGACGATCGAGATTTTTCAGTGCCGGGATTAAAGCTAAATGCTGAAGTTTCTAAAGAATTGTTGCAGACTATCTTTCAGCCGCAAACTTTGCTGCACGACGGGGCTGTTTTGATTCGAGGTTCGCGGATCGTGTCGGCGGGGGTAATTTTGCCTTTGTCCGATCGCACTGCGTCGCGGCAGTTGGGAACGCGCCACCGGGCGGCGATGGGGATTACGGAACGGGTGCAAGCTTGCGTGTGCGTGGTGGTGTCCGAGGAAACGGGTTCTATTTCTTTAGCCCAGATGGGACTTTTAAATCGACCTTTGACTAGCAACAAACTTAAGGAATTGCTGGAAGCAAAGCTGTTTCCGTCCGAGGGAGAAAGAGTTGTGGCTCCAATTCCGATCGGCAATCTCGGACGCCAGATAGGATTGAAGGGAGTGACGCTATTAAAACGGATACTGCGCCGTTAGTCGGGTAATCGGGAGAAACCATGAGTCAAGGAATTTGCTTGGAAAAGTTGCCGGAGGATCTGCAACAGGAACTACTGCCTAAGCACATAGCAGTGATTATGGACGGGAACGGGCGCTGGGCTAAGAAGAAGGGCTTGCCGCGGATTGCGGGGCACCGCCGAGGAGCTAGCACTCTGAAGGAACTGCTGCGCTGCTGCAAAGATTGGGGGATTCCAGCTTTAACGGCCTATGCTTTTTCGACGGAGAATTGGGGGCGGCCTGCCGGGGAAGTGGATTTTTTAATGAGTTTATTTGAGGGAAAGTTGCGACAAGAATTGCGGGAGATGGTGGACGAGGACGTGCAAATTCAATTTATGGGGAATTTGCAGGCTTTGCCGAAGTCTTTGCAGGCCCAAATCGAGCGTTCTGTGACGGCCACTCAGCATAATCAGGGGATTTTGTTTACGGTGGCGACGAATTACGGGGGGCGTCAGGAGATTGTACAAGCTTGTCGGGCGATCGCCACTCAGGTGAAAGAGGGCAAGTTGCAGCCGGAGGAGATTGATGAGGTTTTATTTAAACGCTATTTGTATACTGCTGATATTTGTGACCCGGATTTGCTGATCCGGACGAGCGGGGAAATGCGGTTGAGCAATTTTCTACTATGGCAAATGGCTTATTCGGAAATTTACATTACTGAGACGCTGTGGCCGGATTTTGATCGATCGGAGTTTCACCGCGCTTTGTCTGATTATCAGAAGCGCAGCCGCCGATTTGGCAAAGTCTAACGATTTTGGATTTTGGATTTTGGATTTTAGATTTTAGATTTTTTGGTTGATTTTTCAGTTTCCAAGTAGGTGTGGATTCTGAGGGAGCATCTCCATAAAAGTAAAAAACGTTTTTACGCCACCTGCGAGCGTCCTGCACAGCAAAATAGAGCGACCGGGACGATCGCAATCCCATGTAAATGCTTGCAGGGTTGAGGCTTTTTACCTGGATTCCCCATCTAAAATCTCATACCAATTTCACTCAGTTCCTGCTCAACATAACGATTTTAGATGTGAGATTGGAGGACAAATCTAAAATCTAAAATCTAAAATCTAAAATCAAATTAGGGGCCGGAGAAAACGGCCGCTTCAATGTCCTGACGTGAGAGGGAGTATTTGAATGCTCGCTGAATGTCTTGGCCGTCGGCTCCAGCATCGATGTAGCGGACGGTAAGTTGGTCAATATCGAGGGAAAGTTCTGCTTTCCATGTAAGTTGCTCGATCTGCCAGCAGTGGAGTTCTCGCCGATCTTGCTGGCAGCCGCGGCTTTTTAGCCACTGCTCGATTTCTGGGAGTGGATGGTTGTACAAAGGAGTGTCGGCGGAAGGAAGAGTCATGGGATTTTAGATTTTAGATTTTAGATTTTAGATTTGGGATTGAGGATTGAGGATTGCCGATTTTAGATTGGAGATTTGGGATTTGAGGGTTTAATTGCCGCGAATTAAGCCGATCGCGATCGCCAGTACCAAACATCCGATTAAGCTAGCTCCCATTATAAACAGGGCGAACATTTCTCCGGCGGAAAGAGGGCGATCCGTGGGGTCTAAGTAAGCGGAGTTGGAAGTTTTTTTGCCCGAACCCGAAACCGGAGTATTGAAGCCAGGAGGTGGCCCAATCACATTGAGGCGAGAATAGCCTATTTTGAGGTCGTAGGCGAGGCGACGTTCTGGGTTGCTGAGGGTGGCGTAGGCGTTGTTGAGCTGCTGAAATTTGGCGGTGGCGACTGCGGGTGGCAGCTCGGTGGTATCGGGATGGTAGAGTTTGCTCAGTTCCCGGTATGATCGCCGAATTTCGATCTGCGATGCGGAAGGATGCAGCCCTAACAAGCCGTAGTAGCTAGAACCCAAGGGGGTTTTGCCGGGTATTTTCTGACTTTTGCTGTTTGCCGTTCCCTCGTTAGGAGTCACCTCAGCGCCTCTGGGCTTGTTGTTTATAATTTTTGATTATTTTAGAGCAGATTTGAGGCTAGCGCCACTGTTTGCGATGTCGAGGGGTTTAGGGTGGGCGATCGGCTCAAGGTACGATCGCCCACTTTAAACTATGAATTGGTCGAGCGCAAATTCTGCACATCCTCAACGCTAAGCCCCGTAACTTGGGCGATCGTGGCATTATCTAGCTGTGAAAGTAATTGTCTGGCGATCGCGATCGCCTTTTCTCGCATTCCTTGTTCTCGTCCTTGTTCTATGCCTTGTTCTCGTCCTTGTTCTATGCCTTGTTCTCGTCCTTGTTCTATGCCTTGTTCTATGCCGTCTTGAACAGCCTTAAGAATTGCTCCCTGTTGGTCATAAATAAACTGTTCTCTTCTGTCCAAATCTTCCACTTCCTCTCTGCTCAAACTGGCTTGATTCGCAATATTAAAAGCTTCATGTATTTCTGGTATGCTATCCATTGTTTCTGGAACCGATGTCAGACTTCTGGCATTTTTCATAAAATAAATCCATTTGTCTGCTAAAGTTTCAAGTTCCTCCTGTCCTTTGGTAAACTTCGGCAACTCTACAAACACTAAATCCAGATTGTTTTCGGGATACGTAAAGTTTTTATTGACTTCTTTGAACACAAATCGGGAAATAAATTCGGGGCTCTTAGGAAACATTTCAAAATCCGTAATTGTCAAAGCAATCACTGGCTTCAGCAATCGATATCCTTGTGCTGCTTCCAATTGAAAAGCGTAAGTCTTCGCTGCATTGTACAAAACTCGTTTCCCAAAAGACTGGACGTTGAGCACTTGCATTTCAATAATTACTAAAGTGCCATCGCTGAGTTTGGCTTTCACATCCAGATAACTATCTTTTAAGCCTTCTAGTTTGGGTGGTAGATTCGGGTTGATGATTTCTAAGTCTTCAATCGTGGGATTGCCTTCATAAATCAAGGCGTTGAGAAAGCTAATTAGAATCTCTTTGCTTTCTGAGGAACCGAAGATTTTTTTGAAGGCGTAATCGGTTTTCGGGTTGATAAATATCATGGTTGTGAGATTTAGCTTTGAGGTTATTGGTTTTGTGACGAACCAACGGGATTGGAGCTGGGTCAAACTGCTGATTTTGTTTCAGGTAATGGTTTGACATTTTCCGGCAAATGTGCATTGGCGATCGCCAGCACTGGCTCCTCGATACTGTGTTCGCCGTCGGTGGGGAGTTGGCAAGAAATCAGTTCTGTGACGATGCGATCGCCCAGAACATCTTCCCAATCCTGCAACTGTTCTCTGGCTTTGATCGGTGTATTGACAGCCACGTCTACGCCCATTTGCTGAAGGTTGAGGCTGTGGGCTGTCGATCGGCGGTTGACACACTCCACCAGCCAAACGCTCAATCCGACTGCTGCCATCAAAGGCAAGACAATCCGGTAATCGCGGGTTAATTCAAACATCAATAGGATGGCTGTCAGCGGTGCTCTGGCGCTGCCGGCGAGGACGGCGGCCATTCCCACCATTGCGTAGGCGGCAGGGCCAGCGACTCGATCGCTCATTGCCGGCAGCATTTCCAAAAAGAGGCCGTAAGCCGAACCCAGGGAAGCTCCCAAAAACATCGCCGGAGCGAATATACCGCCCACTAAACCACTGCCGAGGCTGATTGCGGTCATCGCCAGTTTGACAAACAGCAGCAGCAACAGCAAAGGCAAGGAAAATTTAACATCTTGGAGCATGGCTTGGACTGTTTCGTAGCCAACACCCAAAATTTGAGGCAATTGCAGGGCGACTAAGCCGACTGCGGCCCCGCCGACGATCGGGTGAAGCGGCCGGGGCAGTCGTCCGAGCCAAGCAAATCCTCGGACTTTTCCTTGAAAACAGCCCTCGGCTAATTGAATTGCTTCTGTGTAGGCTAGAGACACTCCGCTCGCTAAAAGTCCCAATCCCATGTACAGAGGCAGTTCTAGGGGGCTGCGGACATCGTATATCGGCAAAGAAAAGGCCGGCTGAGCTCCCAAGCAGATTTGAGCGATGAGCGCCGAAACTACGGCGGAGAGCAAGACAACGCTGACTGACGAAGTGGCGAAGGTGCTGCCGAGCACGACTTCTAAGGCAAAGAAGACTCCGGCGATGGGAGAGTTAAACCCGGCGGATAAACCTGCAGCAGCTCCCGCGCCCAGGAGCAAGCGCTGCCGTTCTGGGGATAGCTGTAAAACTTGAGCCAGCAGCATTCCGAAGTTGGCGCCGATTTCGACGCTGGGGGCTTCCGGGCCGAGGGAGGCGCCGGTGCCGAGGGAAACTGAGGCTGCCACCATTTTGGTGATGGGTTTGAGGGGGGAGAGTTCTTGCAGGCCGCGGGTGGCTGCAATTAAGGAAGACATATTCGGGCCAAAGTCCCGAAACCGCCACCGCATCAGCCCGATGATGACTCCGCCGATGGTGGGAATGCAGGCTAGCGTCCAAGAGCCTTTCGAGGCGATCGCCCCCATGAAGTCTTCCAGCATCAGGCTGTGGATGAAGTGGATGAGGTAGTGAAAGGTGACGACGCCTGCGCCCGTAACTCCCCCTATGACTAGGGAGAGGATGAGCAGGAGGGTTTCTGGGCTGGGGTGCAGGCGGTTGAATAGCGGGCTTAGTCGGGAGGCTTGGGGAGTTGCTGCGGTTGGCCCGGGTGGCGGCAGATCCACAGGAGGGATGGCTCTCATTTAGCGGTTAATTCTTCGGTGAGAAGTTATATAATTATTACAATTTATTTCTTATTTTCATTTTGAGTGATTTTAGGGGAATTGACAACTTAATTAAGGCGTATTTTCGGGTAATTTTTTGGGGCTAGCCGCTGAGGTGGAATGACTGATTATGAGGAGCGACGGATTTGGCGTGATTGTATGCTCAGTTACATTCAAACTTAGATATACTCTGGCTATAATGGTAATCAACTATATTTACCTTGTGGGTGGCTATGCCGATCGCATCAGTGAACTAGCAATATCATATAACTCAGTAAAAAACAACTTTCAAATTAAAGAATTGTCGATGGGAGATTTTCCCTGATAACCACAAATCTCAAACCACAAATCTCAAATCTCTAATTTTAAAATCCTCGCTCGCGCATACTATCATATCGGTTGTTGATTGGGCGGGATTCTTGGTCTGGGTTTGGCGATCGACATTAGCGGATCGCCGATGGTGGCGACTTTCCAGGGTGGGGATTCGAGCTGACGTGCTGCGATTAAAAAGGGTGCTCCTCGCTTTAGGCGATCGACGATTATTTTAGGTGGAATAAATGCCGATAAAAAAGGTTCGTTGACGCTGCCAATATATGCGTAAGCACCATTCTCTAGCCACCTTCCGGCAACGGTGTTTGTGTCATCTGGCGCTGCTGCTGACCAACTGTGGATCATGTGGATTGCTGCGGGAAATTGTAGTTTTGGTATGTCTTCAACTAAAGCGTCGCCGTTGCCCACTTGGAATGATTTTGGATAGCCTTTGGAATTAATTAATATTAAGTCAAATGTCCACGGTTTTGAGGCTAAACTCCGCCACTTTTCTAGGCTCGATTCGGGTTTCTGCACTAATTCGACATTTAAACCTATGGTTTTTAGTTCGCTAGCTGCTTCCTCCATTTCATATTTTGCCCAATTTCCTTCCTTGGGGTAACTGTCATAAAGCATGGCTGTTTGGCTGTCTAGAAATATGGCACACATGGCTTGATAGATCGATCGTACCTCGGAACCGTAAATCCAGCCGACAGCAGCCCAGCGTTGGTCGTTGGGGTGCCTTCCCAAACCATCGGTAACGGCTAGTTGTTCGTCTGGTTTTTCAGGAGATTGATATTTGACTGCTTGTTGGCGTACAATGGTTATTGTGTCGATCGGGTCTGCGAGTTGAGAATAAAAAAATCCGGTTGATTCGACAGCTTTTGTAACGGCTAGTTGCAGATTTTTCCACTGTGTGTTATTGAGGGTATCATTGGGTTTTCCGAAGTTGCCTTCTAGAAATACTAAAGGTTGGCCGTGAGCGGCTGCTAAGGCAACTGCTGCTGAGCGTGCGGGGTCGTTTTCTGATGTGATTACTACTCCTGGGGGTTCCCAGCCGAGTTGCGTCCATTTTGCTTTTAAGGTTTGAGTATCCGTGGCATTCCAGGCTGCTGCTGTGGCGTTCAGCATTAATTGCTGGAGTTTTTGATTGGTGGGCAATTGCTGTTTGATGCTTGGCAAACGGACTATTTCTTCGGGTTGAAAGCGCTGCAAAAACATGGGCGCATATTTTTTATCTTCGATGAGAATCGGCCAGTTTCCTTTGAGATTCCATTTTTGGATGGCTGCTAAAAATGTGGCTTCGTCGGGTACTAAAACTACGCGGTTGACTGTTGGTATGTTTGATCGGAGGATGGCGGTTCGGAGGCCTGTTTGAATTGGCCAGGGTTCTTGTTTGGCTGAGGCGGGAAGTTGAAAGGGTTTTTTGAAAAGGCGATCGCACCCGACACCGATTATTGCTAAGCTTACAATAAGGGCGATCGCGAGTAATTTAAATTTTAACTGTTTTTTCATAGGGGCACGGGAAGGAAGGAACTAGGTTATAAATACGAACAATTATCGAAATATTTTTAGGGGCTGCAAGCGGATGTTTAGAGGCGCGGGGCAAAGTAAGATTGTAAGTGCGATCGGGCTGGCAACTTTTAGTATTATTGCCTTAGCAACTACAGGTTTAATAATTTTCGCAGCGAACCGTTCGTCAGTCAAGCATCAAGTCCGGCAATTGCTGACAGCGAGGGAATGTCAAGGTTGCAATCTTTCCGGGGGGAATTTGAGCGAAGTTTTTCTGGAAGGCGTCAATTTAGAAAAAGTCAACCTGAAAGATGCCAATTTGTGGAGCGCGCCTTTGGTAAATGCTAACTTGAAACAGGCCAATTTGGCTGGGGTTTACCTGATAAGCAGCAATTTGGCTGGGGCAATTTTGGAGGTAAGCAATCTAGAAAAGGCGTTTTTAGAGGATGCTTATTTGGGAGGGAGTAATTTGATAAGTGCTAACTTAAGATGTGCTTTTATGAAAGGTATTTTTCTCGTTAACGCTGATTTGGAAGGGGCGAATTTGGAGGGGGCTAATCTGTGGATGGCTAATCTGGAAAGTGCTAATTTGAAGGGTGCTAATCTGAGAAATGCTTTGCTGTTGGATACTAATTTGGCAGGGGCGAATTTAAAGGGGGCGGTGATGCCTGATGGTACGCGGCAGGAATGAAAGTCAGTTGACAGTTGACAGTTGACAGTTGACAGTTGACAGTTGACAGTTGACAGTTGTCAGTTGACAGTTGACAGTTGACAGTTGATAGTTGATAGTTGACTCCGAAAGCAGTCATTAGTCAGTAGTCATCAGTCATTAGCATTAGTCAGGAGAAAGAGCGATCGCACCTGCAATCTTCATTTCCCGTTATTGGGTGAGGGAATGAAGGGGTGAGGTGCGATCGCTATTCTAATAGCTAGCAGTTTGGGCTACGAAGGGCGATCGGCAGATCGAGCAAATCAGATTTGACAAGCACGCAGGCTGCTGTGATAGCTCAACTGCTGAGTTTTACTTGTTGGTATCAATTCTGTTCCGCATCGGATGTAGATGGCATTTTGATTACTAAATCTCCTATCATTACTTCTGCTTCCATAAAAGCTTGGGTTAAAACCTTCACAGAACTTTCACCTTCACGAAATCTAATTGTTTCGGCTTTTAAGTGTCTTTGGGCTTGACGAAATCCATTACCTTTTCGTCCAACGCCTGTCGTCTCAATGATAGCCACTGAAGCTGCGCTTAGTCCAGCAAAAACTTTTGTCCTGAAGCTTCCTAGTTCGTCGATAAAGGTAGCGACAATTATTGATGAGAGTACAGAAGTTACTCCTAAAATTACAGAAATAGAGTGCAATATTACGGCAGATCGATGCCATCTATTGGTTTGATTTTCCATTTCTTCAACCAGTTCTTGTGTCATACATTTAACTATTGATACAATTGTCGTTATGGGGTCAAGGGCGATCGCACCTGCAACCTTGATTTCCCGTTATTTGGTGATTAAAGTTAGGATAGATGAAACTCTACCCTAACCAACAATATCTACAGTCCCCAGTCCACAACTAACAGGCGCGGATCGTACTTGCGGAGCAATTTCACAAGTTTTGTCAAATCATCAATTGTAGTAACACACGCACATCCTGCACTGCCCGGACTTGTACGACTTTGAATCCAGTTCCAATCAGCATGAAAGCCGAATGCATCGCGACAACCAATCTCTTTGAGCCGACAACTTTCGTGACGCTCTTGCGGTTTAACAAGAGATACCCATACAGCTCCGAGTCCGTCCCCGGGTATCGGGTGTGAAGCATTGTAATTGTCTTTGCCATCTGCCCAGTCGATATCTGAGATGTAGTAATTATCTTGTGGGATAGGGGCCAGATTGCCCGGTTTACTTTCAGGATCGTTCCACATTAAAAATCTCTGAGCAGCCGGTACACCAGAAATAACGTCTAATGAATCAACAACTACATCCCCTTGAGGATTTACGAAGTCGAGTTTGCACCATTCAAGTCCTGCGTAGGCATCTCTTCGAGTGCGCGTGAGACGGCAGTATACACCTCCATCTATTCCAGATGAAATGTTAGAATGCTCTCCGCGCGCACGCCTGAGAGCATTTTCTATAGCCCTCCTCGTCTCTGGACCTACCTTACCATCAACTCGGCTAAGAGCTTCGCGAGTTTGAAACAGCTTGACTGCGCTATCAGTAATGTCAGTAAATTCGTTAAGCTGAGAACCTAAACGAAGAAATTTTAGTCCTGCAAGAGCGCAGTTGAGTATGTAACAATCTTCTCCAATATGTCCTTTCTCAAGGGTACGAGTGAACGGCAATGGTACAGAAGCTGGTTTATAGGGAAATGCTCCCTTCGGCGGTTGAGCCAAATCTTCAGGCTTTGTCACAAAGCCTATTGCTGAATCTAGACCTAAAAAACCATCGCGCCGAAATAAAGCTTCTTCGTCGTTTCGACGATTGATCAATCCTGGTAATGGTCTTCTTGTGCCATTATCTTCACCATTTACCCAACGATCGAATTCCCTTGCTGAGCCTTCATAATTGCCTTTGTTTAATTCTCGCAACAGAGTTGACTTGCCGAATGCGCCAATGCCGATGTTATAAGTGAAAGAAACCAAGGCATCAAACATACATTGTTTTAGTTTAACTTGGCACAAGCGATCGACATCTTCTGCTTTTTCGGCAACCTCAATTTGCAACCACCGCTCTGCTGCTTCTCGGGTGATAATATCACCCTCTAAAATTGGTCGGTTGCGATCCAAATGCTCGATCGAGCCATAACCAATTGTCCAAATCCGAACAGGGTCTCGGTATGCTTGAATCCGTCCATCAGGAAGCTTTTTATGGAGTCCTTCCCAATTTTTGATTAGTTCAAAGCATTCGTTAGAAGGTTTCATATTTCTCCTTTAGTGTCAAAAGATTGAATGTGGTTTAAATTTCAACAGTCGGATCAACTCTTGGTCGGACTTAACTCAAAGAATAAATCACCCCGATCGCCTTGTCGGTGAGAAAAAGTGACAAGCTTTTGTACGACTGAAATTATCAGTTTTGAATGGTCCCAATAGCTTTTCCTTTGCCTTAATTCAAAGAATAAACTACCCCGATCGCCCTGCCGGTGAGAAGAAGTGACAGGCTTTTGTAAACTTACGTAAATTCACTCGATCAATCGAAAAAATCACTGATACAATGATTGAATGATTGAGTTGGCTTCAGCTCGTTTGTTTGAGCTGATATTTATACAGTAGCGAGTTGTTATTGTAAGGTCGATATAGATAACCTAAGTTGTTAAAATTCAATCCAAAAACAAAAAAACTGAGGCAACCTCAGTTTAAATAAGTAAACCTCAGTAAACTTCAGGTTATACTCAAGATCCAATGAAAAATTTTTAACCTTATGAATTTTGAAGAAGCGCTGAAACTCGCAGATACCGCCGTATTTGCCAAAACAAACAGACACTTAAAAGATATAGAAGTAATAATTCTGAGGGGAGCTTGGCAAGGGCAGGAGTATCATAAGATTGCAGAGGCTTACGGATATGCTGCCGAATACCTGATGCAAGATGTTGGCCCCAAGTTATGGAATCTGCTTTCGGAAGCTTTAGGGGAAAGAGTCAGTAAAAGAAACTTTCGATCGGCATTGGAAAGGCGATCGCACTTGCAGTCAGAGATAGCCGCACAGCCAATTGCACCAGAAATAGCGGAACAATTGGTCAACATCGAGGATTTTGGCGATGTTTCAGGAGTTACAAGCACTCCCTTACGCCAAGATTGGGGTGAAGCGCCGGATGTCTCAAATTTTTTCGGCCGCGTCGCAGAATTAAATACCCTCAGTCAATGGGTACTCCGCGATCGCTGTCGCTTGGTGGCGCTGTTGGGTATGGGAGGTATTGGTAAAACGGCTTTGACTGCTAAAGTGGGAGAACAAATTCAGGGTGAATTTGAATATCTAATTTGGCGCAGTCTCCGTCATGCACCTCCCTTGCTGACAATCTTGACTGAGTTGAACTCATTTGCCAGCAGTTCCCCAGAAACGCAACTGCCAACTACTATAGGCGAGCAAATTTCTTCCCTAATCAAAAGTTTGCGCGATCGCCGTTGTTTGCTGATCCTAGATGATTGGGAAATGATTTTGCAAAGTGGAGATATCGCTGGGTATTACGGAGATGGTTATGAAGGGTACGGTCAACTACTGCGACGAATCTCAGAAGAAAGGCATCAAAGCTGCTTGCTACTTTTATCGCGAGAAAAGCCTGTAGAGGTTGCATCTTTAGCAGGCGAAACCTTACCTGTGCGTACATTACAAGTTAAAGGCTTAAAACAAACAGATGCAAAAATGCTGTTGGCATCCATTGGTTTTTCTGACTCAGAAAACGGCTTAGACGAACTAATACAAGTATACCGAGGTCATCCGGCTGCACTGAAAATTACTGCTACCACAATTCAAGAGTTGTTTAATGGCAATATTAGTCAATTTATGGGTCAAAGCTCCTTAGTTATTGGCGATATTTTTGCCAATCTACTTAACGAACATTTTCAGCGGTTATCGGATTTAGGAAAAGCTGTCATGTACTGGCTGGCGATCGAACAGCAGCCGATTTCCTGGAACCAACTGAAAGCAAAATTATCAGCAGGCGTTTCTAGTTCAGAATTACTAACAGTATTAGAATCCTTGGTAAGGCGTTCGTTAATCGAAAAAGAGCTTTCTCCCTCTAGTGCTGAAGCAAAATTCACTCTCGAACCCGTGATGATGAAATATCTCACCCATAATTCGATCGAACAAATATGCCAAAATATTCTCGAAGCAATGGAAGCGCAATCCACCGACAAGCTAGGTTTAATCGGAAGTCATGCTTTCGAGCGATCGCCCGAACTCAAGGACACTAAAATTACTCAGCTACACCCGATCTTAACCAAAGTTCGAGAACGCTTAGATTTAACTCGAATAAATAATTATCAAATGCAGCTAAAAGAACTTTTGTCAAAAGTGCGCGAGTGTCCTTCCCCAAAGCTTCAATATGCAGAGAAAAATCTTCTCAAACTGCTAGGACAAACTGAAATATAGCGAGCCTAAATCATTTGGGAAAAAAATCTAGGGTTAAAGAATGCTGTTTGAGTATTAGACTTAGATCCCCCCTAACCCCCCTTAAGAAGGGGGGGACCGGATGTACTCAAAGTCCCCCTTTTTTAGGGGGAAGTCTTCTCAAAGTCCCCCTTCTTAAGGGGGATTTAGGGGGATCTAGAATCAGGTAAAAACGAGATTTCTCAAGAGGTTCTATGATTCCAGGTAACTTAATTCATCCAGGGTTTTTACTGCAAGGTCGCTACCAAGTTATCGATCGCATTGGTGGCGGTGGCTTTGGCGATATTTTTGAAGTAGACGATGGTGGCATTATCAAAGTATTAAAAGTTTTGAATTTAGATAACTTTAATAACCCAGATATTAAGCAAAAAGCCACCATTTTATTTCAGCGAGAAGCAAAGTTCTTAATGAGCCAAAGACACCCCGGCATTCCTCGTGTAGAAAAAGACGGATATTTTAATTGGCCTGAAGGTAGTAGCAAACCGTTACCATGTTTGGTAATGGAGAAAATACCGGGGCAAAATTTACAAGAGTGGATGTTAGCAAGAGCGAATCAACCAATAAATACAGAAACTGCGATCGACTGGTTGACACAACTCACACAAATTCTCAATTTACTGCACCAGCAGCAGTATTTTCACCGAGATATTAAACCGTCCAATATCATGTTAAAGCCGGATGGGAAATTGGTATTAGTTGATTTTGGTGCGGTGCGAGAAGTAACAGAAACTTACTTGCGGCAACAAAAAGAAAATTATACGGCAACTGCGATTATTTCTGCTGGCTATACGCCAAGCGAACAAGCAGAGGGTCATGCAGTACCGCAATCGGATTTCTTTGCTTTGGGGCGTAGTTTTGTTTATTTACTGACAGGAAAAGTGCCGATCGATTTACATAAAAATCCTGACAATGGTGAATTGATATGGCGAGATAAAGCAACGCAAGTTTTACCACATTTGGCAGATTTAATTGACCGCATGATGGCTCCTTTTTTTGGCAAGCGACCACAAAACTGCCAGGAAATCTTGCAGATTTTGGCACGAGGAGACGCGCGATCGCCCTTGGAAAGCGTGGCGCAACCATTGCCAGAAATTAAACAATCCATCGAACCCAGTAAAACGAATCCTATTTTTGATAGGATTCGTTTTAACTGGGTAGGCAAACTAGCTCTAGCTAGCTTTTTTTTGCTAGGCGGTTTGTGGACTTTCTCACCCCAGATAGTATTTTATCTTAACAAAGAAGGTTTGAGCAATTACAAAAATCAACGTTTAGACAATGCGGAATTATATTATAAAATAGCTCTATTATTTCAAGAAAATGATGGAAGAGTTAACTATAACTTAGGCGTAATTTATGAAGACAAACAAGAGTATGACAAGGCTCGCGCTGCATATCAAATTGCTATCAATGCAGGTGTTAATAAAGCTTTAAATAATTTGGCGCGACTGGAAATTTTAGATAAACAATATGCGAAAGCTCTACCGCTGTTAGAAAAAGCTTTACCACTTGCCACAGATATTAAGACAACGTACACTATACACAAAAATTTAGGTTGGGCGCAGTTGGAGTTAGGGCGATATGAAGAGGCTAACAATAACCTGACGAAAGCGATTAATATTTCTAGCGATCGTTCTGTTGCTTACTGTTTGCAAGCGGTTCTTTTAGAACGTCAAGGAAATCAACAAAAATCTAGATTTAATTGGAAAAAATGCTATAATAATTTGTCGTCTGAATTGCCTGAAGAACAGAGATGGGTGCTGCAAGAATTCAGCAAAAATTTTCAAAATTTAAAGTTATAGCGTATCCCCGATAGTCCGGCAGGGGTTTAAACCCCTGCCTCAAAGCACAAGTCCTCGCTTCAGAGGACTAATGAAGATTTCCAAAGTTTATGCGATCGCTTCGCTATCGCGAACAATGAAAAATAATTTAGGTCATGAAAAATAATCATCCATCCAAGCTGACACCAATCAATCTCAAAGGCAAAACATTTACTTACTTTGCTATTTTTGGGCTGACGCCTTTAATCCCGATCGTCACAGCGTCAAGAGTTGATCCGATAATTAATGGATTGCATCCTCAAGTTTCAGGTATCGAGCGATCGGAAATGCTAGCGATCGACTGTGAGGATTATACTGCCGATCCTCGCGGGCCTCTTGATGTCTTAATTCCTTATATTATCAGTCCCCGACGCACTTTATTGCTGAACGATCGCCCGAAGTTGCGTTGGAATAAAGTTCCCGGTGTTAATAATTATACTGTGAGTTTAGTGAAGGGCGATCGCACAATTTGGGAAACAAATGTTAATGGAAATGAGGTAGTGTATCCGGGAACACCACAACTGGAACCGGGATTTGTGTATTTACTTGTGGTAAAAGCTGAGAACGGCAGGACATCTGACGAGGAAAAACTGCCCGATCGAAGCTTCCGAATGCTACCAACGACCCAAAAGCAACTGGTGAAAGGGGCGATCGAGCTAATTAACAGTCAAAAAATTGCCGAGAAAACCCAAGCTTTGCAACGTGCTTATTTTTACATCGGTTCGGATTTGAAATCTGAGGCGATCGAGACATTGGAAGCATTGGTAGCAACGGGTTTTCAAGAAGCTATTGCCTATCGCAAGCTAGGCGATTTATACTGGCAAGAAGGGGTGACATTGCTGGCTGAAAACCATTATCTAGAAGCACAAAAATTAGCTAGTGCAGCCAAAGACATCGGGGAGCAAGCGCAGTTAGAGGAGGCTTTGGGGGAGTTGTACGGGGCGATCGGCGAAAAGCAAGAAGCACTTCGCTGGTTGACGCAAGCCATAAACAGTCACAAAGCTTTAGGAAATACGCAAAGAGTCAAGGAACTTGAAACGCAGATTGCCAAACTCAAGGCAAGTTTGGCAAAACCGCAACGCTTTGCCGGAGGATGGGGGAGTTAATTTAGAGAAACTTTTGATTTTTCCCGGAGAACAGTTTTATATAGTGCAAATTTTAAATAGTAAAGTAAGAGGCAAAAACGCAAATGAATTCGGAAACATCTACCAATCAAATCGCATTTAACTTACTACAGAAAGCTCGCAATAAGTTTGAAGCCAAAAAATATGCTACTGCATTGCAGTATTGCCAAGCTGCATTAGCTATTTATCAAGAAATAGGCGATTCGACAGGAGTCGCATACACTCTAACCAATATTGGCAATATATACAGGAGACAAGCAGTAGATTCTTACGAAGAAGCTCTATCAACTTTTACAGGAAACAGTATTCAAATTAGTGAGGAAATAGCGCAAAGTATTAACTCTCCTTTAGAAACTCAACTAGATTGGTATGCTTCCAATAATTGGAATACTGAGATACTAAAACCTACTGATTTTGGTAGTTACATAGGTGATGGACAGCCACGATTTCCCGTTAATGCAAAGGGTGATGGACAGCCACGGTCTGATCGTTTTGTCAATAAGGGTGCTCGACGGGAGGTATGGTCTGATGATCGTACTGTCAAGAAGGGTGATGGACAGCCAGGGGGTGATGGAGAGCCAGGGGGTGATGGACAGTCAGGGTCTAATGATCCTCGCAAGAAAAATGGTAAAGGGCAACAATAATGCTAAATTAGCCAGAGCCAGAAAAAAACAGTCGAACTTTAAGAGTGAAATAATCAACATAAATTCTGGTCTCTTTGTGGTTAGCAAACTACGAAGAGACTATTATTCGTAGGATATAACTCATTTGTATAATATTTGCCTCATGTCTTTTAGCTTTAACTACCTCAGTTTTTTAACTGCAAGTCTGAGCTTTTTGCTGAACTTGCCATTAAGAGAATTGCATATACATCATCCAAATAGGATAACAACCACATTTGTAACACAAAATTCAACGGTTTCAAACCGTCAAATAGAAGCAGATTTGCTATTCGAGACAGGTCGGGAAAAACTTCGTCAAAACCAATATAAAGAAGCATTAGAAATCTACCAACAAGCTTTAGTAATTCGTCGAGAAATTGGCGATGTCAAAGGTATTGCAGAGACCACCCGTGCTCTAGGACTTGTTCATGCTTATCTCGGTCAATATTCGTCAGCTATTCAGTTATTAGAGCAATCTCTAACTATTTGTCAAGAACTAATTAATCAGGAATGTATGAGTAAAACTATTCATGAGATTGGAAAAGTTTATTACTGGAAAGGAGAGTTTTATAAAGCATTAGATTTCTATCAACAAAGCCTTGCAATTCGTCAGGAAATTAACGACAGAGCTGGTATTGGGAGTATTTTTAATAGCATTGGCTTAGTTTACGATAATTTAAGTCAATACTCTCAAGCCCTTAATTTATACGAGCAGAGTCTAGCTATTAGCCGAGAACTTAACGATCTAGCAAATATGGGAAGGACTCTAAATAATATAGGGCTAGTTTACACTGCTTTGGGCGATAATCTCCAAGCACTGGAGTTACACCGGCAAGCTTTAGTCATTCGTAGAGAACTTAACGACAAATCTGGAGAAGGATACAGTCTTCACAATATTGGGTGGGCTTACGAACAGTTAGGAGATTACTCCAAAGCTTTGGAATTTTATGAACAAGCATTAGCTATTCGGAGACAACTCGGCGGAAATGCCAGTATAGCGCGTACCCTTAGCAAAGTTGGATCTATTTATTACAGGCGGGAGCAATATTCTCAAGGAATAGACGCGCTTAAACAAGCATTATCAATTTTTCAAGAAGTGGGAGAAAAGGCATGGACTGGCAACACTTTTAATAGCATTGGTAGTGTCTATAAGGATTTAAATCAATTTGACCAAGCGTTAGATTCTTACCAGAAAGCGTTAGCAATTATTAAAGAAATTGGCGATCGCCAAACAGAACGCCTCATTCTTAGTAACATAGGGGAAGTATTGGCGAAACAAAATCAACCAGAAGTAGCGATAGCCTTTTATAAATTATCCGTTAATGTCACCGAATCAATTCGCAGCGATTTGCGCTCTCTCCCCCCCGAACAACAGCTTTCTTATACAACAACTGTCGCCGATACCTACCGCCGCCTCGCCGATTTATTACTGCAACAAGACCGAGTTTTAGAAGCACAACAAGTCCTCGATTTACTCAAAATTCAAGAAATAGAAGATTACCTGCATTCCGTTCGGGGAAACGAACAAACAGCACAAGGTATTCCCTTAACTCCTCAAGAACAGCAAATCCGAAACAGACACAATGAAATTTTAAATAGAGAAATTCAACTAGGCAGAAAGCTGGCTGAATTAGAAAAAATTACTCCAGCTAATCGCACATCCCAGCAGCAACAAGAAATTGCCAATCTCAGGCAAATGCAGCAGGAAATGCGCGGCACATTCAATGAATTTATTAATTCTCCTGAAATTGTTGCCATTCTCCAACAACTCAGCCCTAGAGTACAAACTGTGAATCTAGCTCAACTCAATAACATACGATCGGATGTATTGCAGCGGTTAGAAAAAAAAGCCGTATTGATTCAGCCTTTAATTTTAGAAGACCGTTTAGAATTGGTAATAACAACTGCTGATGCTCCCCCATTCCGACGTACTGTAGCAGTTAAAAAACAAGAACTCAATCAAGCAATTCTGGAATTTCGCATGGCTTTGGAAGATCCCAACTCCGATGCCACAATCCCAGCCAATAAACTTTATAATTGGTTAATTAAACCCCTAGAAGACGATCTGACTGAAGCACAAGCTAAAAGCATTATTTATGCTCCTGACGGACAGTTACGCTACATTCCCCTAGCAGCTTTATACGACGGCAAACAATGGTTGGGGCAGCGGTTTGTCATTAATAATATTACTGCTATGAGCCTGACAAAATTCAATGTAGAAACTGCTGCTAAACCTCGCATTTTAGCGGGTGCTTTTGCTACGGGTCGTCATAATTTTAAACGGGGGTCTACTCGATTTGGTTTTTCGGGTTTGCCATTTGCGGGGCTAGAAGTGGAAAATTTAGCTGCGATGATGCCAGGAACTACAAAATTAATAGATCGGGAATTCAATCGTGCCACAATGATTCCGCGTTTGCCAGATTATAACATTATTCATTTGGCAACTCATGCTATGTTTGTTACCGGACAACCGGAAGATTCGTTTATTTTGCTAGGTGATGGGGGTCTAATTACCCTGCCCGATATTCAAACTTTAAACCTACTAAATGTAGACTTGGTAGTATTGAGTGCTTGCCAGACGGGGATAGGTGGTAAACTAGGTAATGGAGAAGAAATTTTAGGTTTTGGCTACCAGATACAGGAAACAGGGGCAAAAGCTGCGCTCGCTTCTTTATGGATAGTAGATGATGGCGGCACTCAAGCTTTGATGGTTGCTTTTTATACGGCGTTGCTGTCGGGAAATAAAAAGGCAGAAGCTTTGCAAAAAGCGCAAATTGCGTTAATTACAGGTGATGATTCGGTGTTGGGTCGATCGGCCAATTTATCAATTTTAGCTCAAACTCGCAGCGGTTTGAAACGGTCAGTGGCCAGTCGTTTGCATCATCCATACTACTGGGCACCGTTTATTCTAATTGGTAATGGTCTTTAGATAGTTGACTGTTGACAGCGAGGTTTTTAGATCGAACTGTTAATAGATTCCGGGAATTAGTTTTTTTACTCGCTGGCGGTACTCTGAATAGTCTGGATATTTTTTGGTTAACCAGGTTTCTTCTCGGTTGGCTTTGATCTCGAAAAGTATTATTAATAGTGCGCTGGCTATTAAGTGGGATATGCTCATTTGAAAAAGTGTCCAGCCGAGGGCTGCTAAAATTAAGCCGCTGTATAATGGATGCCGCACTATCCCGTAAATGCCTGTTTGGATTAATTCTCCGTCTTCTCTGGGATACGGTAAGGGTGTGAGGTTTTTTCCTAAGTCTATCAATCCTTTGATGATGAAAATTAATCCGGTTAAGCCTAGAATACTGGCCACAAACCAGATAATATAAAGTAAGTGGGTTGATTGAATTTTTAATCCTGGCAGTTGATAAACTGGTAAGATTACAAATCCTGTGAGCAATCCTCCTTGAAGCAAAACTAAATATTCGCCGCGGCTGTTATTGCGCCAGCCTTCGCGCGTGAAACCCCAGTCAGTTAAGATTTTCATAGTAAGACGAAGTTCGGCAACGGATTTTGTAACGGATGTAACGGATGTCAGGAAGAAGGAAGAAGGAAGAGGGGAGAAGAAAGTGAACTGTAGGTTGGGTAGACCGAAGTAAAACCCAACCTACGGCGAACAGTCAACAGTCAACAGTCAACAATTAACAAACAAATTTATTCTCGCCAGGGACGTGTCATTAATTCTAATTGATTGACTTCTTCTTGGCTCAAATTCCAGCCTAAAGCGCCTGCATTTTCTTGGGCTTGTTTGGCGGTTTTGGCGCCGGGAATGGGGATGACTCCGTTTTGGCATATCAACCAGTTTAGGGCAACTTGGGCGGGCGTTCGATCGCGCTTTCGGCCCATTTTCCGCAGGGTAGACATGACTAATTCAATTTTTTCGATGCCGCTTTTGCTGAAGCGGGAGTCCATTTTGCGGGCTCCTGTAGGTGGTTCTTGGGCTGTGTATTTGCCGGTGAGCAATCCTTGGGCTAATGGGCTGTATGCTAAAATTGTAACTCCCAATTCGCGGGCAGCACTCACAATTCCTTGTTTTTCTACTTGCCGCGACAGCAAGGAGTAACGGACTTGATTTGTTGCTAGGGGAACGCCTCTGGCTGCTAGGATTTTATGGGCTTGGCGCATCTGTTCTACTGAATAGTTGCTGACTCCTACTGCTTGAATTCTGCCTTGTTTTACTTCATCAGCTAAGGCGTTCATTAGGGTTTCTTGACTGAGTAAAAAAGTGAATGGCCAGTGCACTTGGTAGAGGGCTATTTGTTCTACTTGCAAGCGTTTTAAGCTGGCACTCAAAGCGTCGGAAACTGATTTTCCTGTAATCCGCCAAGGTACGGGGCCGAATTTGGTGGCTATTTGCACGGGTTGGCTGGTTTTTTTGATAAACTGCCCCAGCAATTCTTCTGACAAGCCGTTACCGTAGACTTCGGCTGTGTCAAAAAAGTTGACTCCGTTGTCAAGGGATGTTTTGAATGCTGCTTCGACTTCGGCGGCGCCGTAGTTGCTGCCGTAGTTCCAAAATAGTTTGTCGCCCCAAGCCCAAGTTCCGACGCACAGGGGAATGACGGCGGGGCCGTTTTGTCCTAGGGTAATGGTTGTCACGGTTGGTAAATCCACAGTTATTGATTCTCTTTATTTTTATATGAATTTATACGAATAATCCCGATCGAGCTTCTAGCCGGGGGAGGAATGGCGGCTGGTGGCGATATCTCAGTTACTATAAGTGCAAATGATGTGTTTATTTGAGTAGTTATGTCGATCGACCGTTTACCAGATTCAAGATTAACAGATTCCGCGACTCCTGCTATCAAGAGAGTTACCCTGCTGACTATGTTCCGGTTGGGTTTGTTTCAGATGGGATTGGGCATGATGTCGATTTTGACCCTGGGGGTACTCAATCGCGTCATGATTAAGGAGTTGGCGATTCCGGCTACTGTGGTGGCGGGTACGCTGGCTATGCACCAGTTTGTCGCCCCGGCTAGGGTGTGGTTCGGGCAAATGTCTGATGCTAGGCCTTTGTTTGGCCATCACCGCACGGGTTATGTGTGGATGGGCGGGGTTTTGTTTGTGATTTCTGCTTTTTTGGCGGTACAGGTGATGTGGCGCTTGGGCAGCAGTTTGGAGGCTGTGGGGTGGACGACTCCTACTTACGGTTGGGTGGGTTTGTTGGGTTTGATTTTTGCGCTTTACGGTATTGCTATTTGTTCGAGTTCGACTCCTTTTGCTGCTTTGTTGGTGGATGTTTCCGATGAGGAGGATCGATCGAAGTTGGTGGGTGTGGTGTGGTCGATGCTGATGGTTGGTATTATTATCGGGGCGATTGTTAGCAGCGGTTTGCTGAAGCAAATTGATGGGGATGTGCCACGGGAAGTGTTACAGGCTTCGATTAATGGTTTGTTTGTGAAGGTGCCGGCGCTGGTTTTGCTGTTGGTGGGGATTGCGACTTTTGGCGTTGAGAAAAAGTATTCGCGGTACAAGATGCGATCGTCTGCAGTGAATCGAGAAGATAAAATTACTCTGGGAAGTGCGCTGCGGATTTTGACTGCTAGCCGCCAAACCGGTTTGTTTTTTACTTTCCTGCTGATTATGACAATTTGCTTGTTTATGCAGGATGCGGTTTTGGAACCTTACGGCGGGGAAATTTTTAAGATGTCGATTTCGGAAACTACGCAGTTGAATGCTATTTATGGTACTGGTACTCTGATCGGTTTGAGTGCAACTGGTTTTTTAATTGTGCCGCGCATTGGCAAGGAAAATACGATTAGGTTGGGCTGTTTGTCGGTTGCTGCTTGCTTTGGTTTAATTATTTTATCGGGATTCACAGGTAATCCAATTGTGTTTAAGTCTGCTTTAATGTTGTTTGGTTTAGCTTCGGGTATTACTACGACGGGTGCGCTGAGTTTGATGTTGGATTTGACGGCTGCAGAAACTGCTGGGACTTTTATTGGTGCTTGGGGTTTGTCGCAGGCGATGGCGCGGGGTGTGGCGACGATTAGTGGCGGTGCTATTTTGGATTTGGGCAGAAGTTTGTTTGGGGTGCCGATGTTGGCTTACGGGTTGGTTTTTGCTGTGCCGGCGGTGGGTATGATTCTGGCTGTTTGGCTGTTGGGTAGGGTGGATGTTCGGGAGTTTCAGGATAATGCTAAAAGTGCGATCGCCACTATTCTTGAAAATGAATTAGACTGATGTGTTGTCAGGAAAGCAGGTGTCAGTTGTCAGTTGGGCTGTGGCAGTTGTTAGTTCCAATAATCAATAACCAATAACCAATAACTAATAACTAATGACTAATTTTTGGGATTCTATTTTAAGTTTTGCACGGGTTACTGTCGAGAAAGTCGGACAGCAGTTGTTGCAAGATTTCGGTTCCGCGCAAGCGGATGAGAAGGATGACGGGAGTTTGGTGACGAAATCGGATAATTGGGCTGATGCGGAAATTAGAAGTGCGATCGCATCTACTTTTCCCAGTCACGGGATTTTAAGTGAGGAGGGCGAACACGTTTTCCCAGATACTGAATGGTGTTGGGTTGTCGATCCTTTGGATGCTACGACTAATTTTGCTAGGGGAATTCCGATTTGGGGTATTTCTTTGGGTTTGTTGTATCGCGGAACCCCGGTTTTTGGCTGCGTGCATTTGCCGCCAATTAATCAGTCTTTTCACGGTTTTTATGCACCTGATTTTGCGGGCGGCGTGTTTGACAATATGCCTCAAGGTGCTTTTTTAAACGGGCAGCAAATTCGGCCGACTGCTGATAAAATGAGCGGCAATCATTTTTTTAATTTGTGTTCGCGGAGTGTGGGAATCGGGCCTCATCTTCCGAGTAAAGTTCGGATGTTGGGCATGGCTAGTTACAATTTTTTGACTGTGGCTTCGGGTGTGGCTATGGGAGGGGTGGAAGCGACTCCCAAAATTTGGGATATTGCGGGGAGTTGGGTAATTGTGAAGGCTGCTGGTGCGGTTTGGTTGCCGCTGGAATCCCCGGCTATTTTTCCGCTGGAAGTGGGGAAGAGTTACGGCAGGATTTCTTATCCGACTTTGGTGATGAATCGGCAGGAGTTGGTGTCGGTGTTTTTGCCGTTTGTGGAGGCTTGGAAGAAGAAAAAAATGGGGTGATACTATTTGAGATTTTCGATTTTAGATTTTCGATTAAGGAATTACTAATTCCCAAAGGGTTTGAATATAATCTACAGTTTCATTCTTTTTGCGAACTGGTATCATTGGCGATCGCACAAATCGCTCAATTATCAAATAAAACTGCAAGGCAGGCGTAACGGAGGAGTCTCCCACGCCTGCCGTGCTGTTTGGAAGAAATATACCGACCGATGACCGATGGTTCAAGTATGCCTACTGTTGTCTATTTCTGCCAATCTGCGATCGGGTGGTTTTGTTTTACGTCGATCGGGTGATGCAGTCTTGGTATAATTTGTGGTAATGTTTCCACGAGCTATTATCTCTAGGAAATAAAATTATACCCGTTTTCAAGTAGAGGCACAAGGGTAAATATATTTACTGCGGTGTGGGAAAAAGTAGATGAGTGGTATCTTGGCTATGCCGAAGAGTTAGCCTGTGAGAAGATACAAGAATAAACCTGGGAAGAAACTCGGAAAAGTCTGCGGTTGGCGATCGCACTAATCTCCATAGCACAATTCTCGCATCCGATTTGCTGACAGCGGCAGTCCCAATTCTACCAGCGTTCCCAAATACTCGTCAGGCGTTTTTGGCGGATTTTTGAGCCTGATTCTTTGTTTCTCGGCTGCTTTGCATACACCTTCAAACTTTAAGTTGAGAAAGCGCAGGATAAAGTCATCTGGGTGCAGCGGTTCAATGTTATATTGTTTGAGATTCTCAGTAGGAAAATCCCTGAGATTGAAAGTAACGATAAAATCCGCGCGAGAATGAATTGCTGCTGCTAGAACGTGCCGATCGCCCGGATCTGGAAGTTCCAACTCTGGTATAATTGGCTCGTAGCCAGTCACCACACAATTTTTAATGCTTGCATTCATCAGATTTTTGGTTCTGGCAAGCTGTTCTAATGTGAGATTTGGATTGTTCTGAAGCACGTTTCTCATCCACTCGCCGTGAATCTCTTCTGTCCACCTCGGCTCAAACACATCACCAACTGCTAATTCCATCAAAAAATCGCGGAGTGCGGCTGAATACAAAACATTAGCATCGCAGACAACTTTTACAATTTCCATGAGTTAGTCGTACAAACCGAGTGCTTCTGATTCTGCGACAAGTTCGTCAAGTATTTTACTTCTTTTGTCATAATCCTGCTTTTTATATTTCATTACATCTTCATAACGTATCCGGCGACAGGTACTTACCATTTTGTAAGGAATTTCGCCAGAATCTAGTAACTGCCACACATACTCGCGGGAGACATTCAGTATGGCCTCAACCTGCCAGATATCGAGTTCCTCAGTAATTGGAATCAGCTTGACAGTATTGCCGCTGCTTGTCTGTTGCAAAATCGCTAATAGCAGTGGCAATGCTGCGGCAGGTATGTCAATTGTCTTTCCCTCTTTTTCGTTTAATATCAATTTGAGGGATTCGCCAGACGGATGATTTTGCAAGTGCGATTCTAAAGCGCGGCTGCTGGTTTTGGCAACCGCTGCTTCTGCTGCTGTCGGTAAAGCAGGTGCTGAGTCGGGATCTCCGGTGAATGTCATGTTAATTTGGGGTTGAGTATAACAGGCAATCAATTATAATTGTAGCAATTTGAGAATGCGATCGCCCAAATCGAGCAAGGAGGTTAACCTGTGGCATACAGCGACTTTACAACTTTAGCGAAAGTTAGAGAATCTTTTAATTTAACCGTAGAAGAACCTTTAGATTTGTTTAGTGATATCCCAGAGGTACAGCCAAGTTCCTATTTGCAAACTACTTTAACTGAAAACCTGTCTTTAGCTACTGCAATTAATACAGAAAAGGCTCGCGCTGAATTAATTATTGCTCCAATATTATTGGAAGTCAGGCGGCAATTTAATTTTCAAGTTGGTTTTTTCTCTGGTTCAGAATTCAATGTAGATCTAGAAGCGGGCTTAAACGGGTATTGCGATTATATTCTCACTGCATCGAAGGATTCCTATGAAATTCGCGCCCCCGTAATTACTCTCACAGAGGCTAAGAATGAAAGTATTAAATCCGGTTTAGGCCAGTGTATTGCAGAAATGGTAGCCGCCCAATTATTTAATCAGCGCAGCGGAGAGCAAATTGAAAGCATTTATGGGGCTGTTACTACGGGTACTGATTGGAAGTTTCTTAAATTGAGTAACAGCACAATTTTCATTGACAAGCGAGACTTTTTTGTTAATGAAATTAGTCGGATTTTGGGCATTTTAACAATGCCGTTTCAAGGCTTTTATTCTATGAATCGCACTTGATGCAGCCAGCAAAATAACAGATACTAGGATAGGGACACAACATTGCTGTGTCCCTACTGCAAAATGAATTTATTGCTTCAGGCGATTAATTTCGACAGCACATTAGACAACTTAGCACCTAGATTCTCAACAGCGTCCTGCTGTTTGGGATCTTTCATCGTACCGTCAGCATTAAATGCTTCAAAAGCTTGGGGAACTGCTTTCTGATCCGGGAGTACCAATACGTTAATATTCCCCAGGATCGATCGCAAATGAACCAATCCCCGCAAACCGCCCATTCCGCCTGGAGAAGCACTCATAATTACCGCTACTTTGCCAGTAAATGCCACCAATCCCGGTTCACCCGGTGCTGGGCGCGATACCCAATCGATCGCATTTTTCAACACAGGCGTAATTGAACTGTTATACTCAGGGGAAGCTATCAAAAAGCCGTCATGCGCTACCATTAATTCCTTCAATTTACGGGCATTTTCTGGCATTCCCTCTTTTGCTTCCAAATCTTCGTCAAATAGCGGCAGCGGCAAATCGCGCAAATCTACATAAGTAACTTCTGCACCCGCCGCAGTAGCCCCAGCCGCCGCAACTTTTACCAGCAGTTTGTTATATGATCCTTCGCGGGTACTTCCGGCAAATGCGAGAATTTTTGGTCTGTTTGTCATGGATTTTTTCCTAATTATTGCTTCCGCGTATAATTGTACTATTCCGAGTGATTCCAAACAAAGTCAGCAATGGGTCTATCTGCCGACAAAACAGGATTGTCATTGGAATTGAGTAAAACCGATCGCATTTTTACATTCCCGACACCCAAACGCCTTTCGACGCGACTGGGAATGCCGTAACCGTAAATAATGTGTCCTTTCCCCGCCAACACCACAACTTGATAGTCGGGGTTTGCTTTGACAAATTGGGCTATTTTTTCCGCCATAGTTTCATCCCACAAAACTTGAGCTTGCAAGAATCTTTCAAAAGCCGTACTATTTCCCTGTCCTGCCTTTTGGTGTTGCTGGTAAACTTCTAGCAGCAGTTGCCGATATTCCGCGTTGTCGGTGCGAATTTCCGATATTGGCGGAATGTGCTTTTTTTCCTCCGCTGTGAGGCTTTCTAAACCTTGAGTGGCAACTTTTCTCGTTACTTCGGATGGTGTATTTAAGGCGAGGACAGGTAGTTGATTTTCTTTGGCAAACCGCAAAATGGGGGCGTAAGATTCCCAGGGAAAGCGCCATCTGCGATCGTACTCTGTTTGCTCGACTAATTGCTGTTCAGTCAGTTTACCTGCTAAGTAGTTGTCGATCGCACTTTGAAAGGGACGCTGAAACATTTCCATCGCGATCGCAATTTTCCGATTTTGCCGCTGCATTTCTCGGATAATCTTCAGTTGAGCTTGGTGGTCTTCCGCACTATCGTGGGTTTCTCCCAGATACACGACTTTTGCCTTCACCAACTGTTGCAGAATCTCTTGGTTAGTGTAAGTCTGCCCAGGTTGAGGGTTCGCCGTCGTTTGGGCTGTCACTGCACTGCTGCACAGCAGAAAGATACTCAGCGACAAGGCGCACAGTTTGATGAGTTTGGTTGTTTTCATACAAATATTATGCCGTTTCTCGCAGCCGCAAGCACAGCCGAACTCTACTATTTTACCTGAGCAGCTAGAAAGCTCAATGCTTAATTTAACTTCATCATTTTCCGCCGTTACTTCTAAAAATGTAAAGTTTAGTTGCAGGTACTTGCGCTTCTAGAATAAGGTGCTAAATTAATAATATGAAGCGAACAAAAAGCTTCTCTGACAGATACCACATCTAGATAGCACAGCGAAGTTCACAATAGAATCTAAGGAGTAAAAACGCTGTTTAATCTCACATCTGTCTCATTAAAAACCAATAGCAGCACCCACCAACAAAGCTGATACTTCCTCAACTAATGAGAGGGGAGCAATGCAACTGAATCCGAGGATTATTGCAACTCCACATCGAAGTTGAAAAAAGAGGAAATCACTCGGTACATATGGCTGGGTGCTGTTGTTGTTAAAATAGATTTTTGGTTTGTGATGTTTTTTTCAGTCAAGGCAGAGCCTCTAGATATGCGTTACCGGGCAGAACCTGGTAACGAGCAGACCAGGAGAAAAACTAGAAAATTACTCGAAAATTGTCTCGTCTTCCTTTCGCCACGCGGGATCGACGATACAAATAAATATTAGCGGCTTTGTGCCACAGTTGTAAATAAACTGCTTGGCGTTTGGCGGAATGTAAACTGCATCTCCGGCTTCCACGAATTGATTTTCCTCGTCGATGTGCATTTCTCCAACGCCACTGAGAATGTAGTAAACTTCAGAAGTTGTCAGGGAGTGCAGCGCAGAAGTTTGTCCCGGTGGCAAAGTGGCGTGGGCTAAACTGTAACGCAAATCCACAGCTTGTTTGTCTGGATGCAGCAATTCTCGCAGTTGAGTACCGTCGCCAGCAATAAACTCGTCGCAGGCATTTAGCTTTTGAATTAGCATTCTTTCGACACTCCTGAAAATCTCTTTACCACAACTTAAGTTTAATTGAAAGAGCCAGAGATGTTAAGAAATATGTAAAGTGGCGGCCGGATTTTTCAACCGTAAATTCCCGAATGCCCTCGATAATCAGGACAGTCGATCGCATCTTCAGATAAAGCTATGGTAGGCTGAACGGGACACTTGAGGTGGTAATCGCCGGTGAAAAATACGCAGTTAGCACAAGGGATTTGGTGCATCCGCTGAGCTCGGCGCAGGGAGTCGGCGACAGTACGCCCGATACTCGAAAATATCAAAAAAACTAAACCCCAGGCGGAGACAAAACACAGCGGGACTAAAACAGGCTGTATTGCCTTGAGCAAAAAGTAAAGCATAGCAATCAAATTTAGCGGTATAAGCCACACATACATTACAGTAGTGGAATTGCCGATCGATCGACCAAAAAGTTTAGAATCCTTTACAGCTCGATCGAGAAACCGGGGAATTATGGCATGATAAGGAACAGTCCTTAAATAAAATTAGAGGAAATCAGTTATGACTCTGCGATTAGGCGATACAGTTCCCAACTTTACCCAAGCTTCGTCTGAAGGCGAAATCAATTTCTACGACTGGGCTGGGGATAGCTGGGTCGTGTTGTTTTCCCACCCGAAAGACTATACTCCAGTGTGCACCACAGAACTCGGTGCAGTGGCCCGTCTCAAGTCGGAATTTGAAAAGCGGGGAGTCAAAACCATTGCCCTCAGCGTCGATGATGTGGATTCTCACATGGGCTGGATTAAAGATATTGAGGAAACTCAAAACGTCACCCTCAATTATCCGATTTTAGCAGATGGCGATCGTAAAGTTTCCGACATTTACGACATGATCCATCCCAACTCGCTAAACAACTTAACAATCCGCACAGTTTTTGTTATTGACCCGGAAAAGAAATTGCGTTTGAGCATTACTTATCCCGCGAGCACTGGTCGGAATTTTAATGAAATTTTGCGAGTAATTGATTCCTTGCAACTTACCGACAAATACAGCGTCGCGACTCCGGTTGATTGGAAAGACGGCGACGATTGCGTCATCGTACCTTCGATTACCGACCCGAAAGAGTTGGCAGAGAAATTTCCTAAAGGTTATACGCCGATTAAGCCTTATTTGCGGATGACTCCTCAGCCGAATAAATAGGTTTAACATTCCTGGACGCAGAACCTAATTATGTAAGGTGCCCACGGAGCACCTTACCTCTATAATTCGCACGTAATATCAAATCCGTTGACATCGGAATTATGCATCTCTCTCTTCTCTTTCTCTGTGTTCTCTGTGCCCTCTGTGGTTTAATCATTCCGATACAACCGGAATTGATCCCACACCAGCTTATAGTTAGGAATTGAGTCCTTAATCCTGATTTTCGAGCACTCAAGTGCTAACTACAAACAAAGAAATTGTGCAATCTTGTGTAAACACTTTAGATTGGAGGAAAGGCAAAATGCTGTCATCAACAATTGTGTTGCGAATACCGCCAAAATTGCAAATGACAGAAGACGAGTTTTTCGAGTTCTGTCAAATCAATAGTGAATTACGCATTGAACGCAACAAATCGGGAGAATTGCTAATTATGCCCCCTACTGGTGGAACAACAGGAAATCGCAGCGGTAGCGTCTTTGGAGAGTTGTATATTTGGGCTCGCCAAGATGGAACAGGTATGTGTTTTGACTCCAGTACGGGATTTAAGCTTTCAATGGGTGACAGGTCTCCAGATGCCTCGTGGATTAAACTGGAACGGTGGAATACTTTGTCACCAGAACAGCAAGATAAATTCCCACCTATTTGCCCGGATTTTGTAGTAGAACTGAGGTCGGCTTCTGACAATCTCAAGCCATTGCAAGAAAAAATGCAAGAATATATGAGAGAACCAGGAGTGCAGTTAGGCTGGTTAATTGACCGCAAAAATCGCAGAGTTTATATTTACCGTCCCGGTTTGCCCGAAGAATGTTTGGAGAATCCGGCTACAGTTAGCGGCGACCCCGTTTTGCCGGGATTCGTACTTAATATGAGCAAGATTTGGTAGAACTGGTAGCAATAAATATCAACTTCTTGTAAAAATTAATAATAGGATGCAAAAATCAAAAAAATATGGATATTAAAAACGGCTTTGTAGGCACAATAGGCAACACACCACTAATTCGCTTAAACAGCTTCAGCGATGAAACTGGCTGCGAAATTCTCGGCAAAGCAGAGTTTCTCAATCCCGGCGGTTCCGTTAAAGATAGGGCTGCTTTATACATCATCAAAGATGCAGAAGAAAAAGGCTTGCTGAAACCGGGCGGCACCGTTGTTGAAGGCACTGCGGGCAATACTGGCATCGGTTTGGCCCACATTTGCAACGCTAAAGGTTACAAATGTTTGATTGTGATTCCCGATAACCAATCTCAAGAAAAAATCGATGCTTTAAGAACCTTGGGCGCGGAAGTTCGGACTGTTCCCGCTGTTCCTTACAAAGACCCGAACAATTATGTCAAATTGTCGGGAAGATTGGCGGCAGAAATGGAGAATGCTGTCTGGGCAAATCAGTTTGACAATTTAGCCAATCGCCGAGCTCATTACGAGACAACTGGCCCGGAAATTTGGGAACAAACTGATGGGAAAATTGATGCTTGGGTAGCCGCAACGGGTACAGGCGGCACTTTTGCTGGGGTAGGAATGTTTTTGAAAGAAAAAAATCCTGCTGTGAGAATTGTCTTGGCAGACCCGATGGGCAGCGGGCTTTACAGTTATTTCAAAACTGGGGAAATTAAGACTGAAGGTAGTTCGATTACTGAGGGAATTGGCACCAGTCGCGTCACTGGAAATATGGAGAATGCCCCGGTAGACGACGCCATCCAAATTCACGATACTGAAGCTGTCCGGGTGATTTACCAACTGCTGAGGAAAGAAGGGCTGTTTATGGGCGGTTCTGTGGGGATTAATGTGGGGGCGGCGGTGGCTTTGGCGAAGCAAATGGGGCCTGGACATACGATTGTGACGGTACTCTGTGATGGCGGGGCTCGGTATCAGTCGCGTTTGTTCGATCGACAATGGTTGGCTTCCAAAGGTCTGTCACCAGATTAATTATAGGGTGCGTTGAAGTCTTAAGCTGTCCCGCATCTAAATTGTATTTTTCGGGCGGGCGGGACGCTAGGGCCCCTACTCCCCACGATAATTTGAGGAATTCAAAGCGATTGAATGCAATTCAAGTTTAATGAGTTGTGGGATGGGCTTCTAGCCCGTCCAAAGTTTTTAACGACTTTCCTACAATTTGGGCATATATGGCCACACATATTCCCATGATACAAAAATAGCATATATTGAGCAGATTGTCAAGTGAAAAAACATGAAAATTATCCAATCTTCTAGGCAAGTTCTCGTTTGCCAAAACCGCACTTGTCGCAAGCAAAATTCAGCAAAGGTACTGGCAGCTTTTCAGAAATTGTCGCCCTCAGAAGTTGAAGTTGTTGCTAGCGGTTGTTTGGGACAGTGTGGCAACGGGCCGATGGTGTTGGTACTACCAGAAGAGGTTTGGTACAATGGGGTTTGCCCTGAAGAAGTTGCGGCAATAACTGAGCAACATTTGCGGGGAGGAAAGCCGGTAGAGAGGATGCTTTATCGCAAGTTTCACCGACTTTCTCATTAGTCGATCGCCCGCCTTTAAAATTCTTCCGCAAACAATCGGCGGAGAATTTCCGTGACTTCGGCGCAAAATCTGGCGTCGAGTTCGATGGCTAGGCGATCGACACTGGAACCGCCTACAGGTTTTTCAGCCCGCAAAGTCATGGCTAAAGTTCTGAGTTTTGCGGGATTTCCCGCCGCCTTCGGTCGCTCGTCAACAAACCGCACTAAAGCCACATAAACTGTTTCTAGGGTTCCCCGGATCGAGCTGAGTCCGTAACCCAATTTTGAGATAATTACTGGAGAAGTAATAAGGGTATCCATCCCCAAAGTTTTAATTGCTACGTCCACATATCGAGCGCTATCATGTCCCATTGCTCTGACAATGCTTTCTAAACTGTTCCACTGAGATCCTTTCATGCGCGATCGCTGTTCGATGTGGAAGTGCCATCCTAACATGGAAATTAGCCTGGTCAAATCATAAGCAGATACGGTATTACTTTGTTTGGTACTGTTTAATGCCGCACTTAGCAGCACTTGTTTTTTGGTGAGATCGAAGATTTTGGGGTTGTTGTGATAAGGATTTTCGCCGTAATCGCCGCGAAAAATTAGGTCATTATTGCCAGTAGCGCTCTTGAGCCATTGCTCTAATCCTATGCGAGTATCGAAGCGTTTGAACATCGCAGCTAAGGAGTTTGAACTTGCTATATTTGAGGCATAGCTAATCATATCTTTTGCTAAATCGTAAAAGTAAAAATCGTGTCTTAGCCCGTTGCCATCTCTAACAACGCAGTTGTCAATGTCGCAGTCTGGATATTTGGTATTTACTTGACTAACGATATTAAGGAGTGCGATAATTTTAGTAGCACTCCACTGTTCAGCTTTGGTAAGTGCGTTTTTTCCCAGCCACTGCGCCTGAATTTTGCCATCTACAAAAGTACCAATGCAAACGCAGGCTTCTTTGATGTCTGCGTGGAGGAAACTTAAAGCTTGAGAGTTAATTTGAGGTAGTTCTCCCAGGCTGGGAAACGGAGTAGGTTTGAGGGGATTATTGGGGCCTGGAATAGAGCTAATTACTTTTAAGCCGTCGGGTTTCTGTTTGAGATAATCGGGATAGTTTTTAATGTGTTGTTGGTAAGGGGATTTTTCAACGCCCCTGTCTAAAAAAGCTAGTTTGTTGATGTTAGCTTGGGCATCTATTTCCATTTGGAGGTAGTTTTTGTAGATGCGCGCTCGGTCTTTTGCGAGTTCGAGGGAGGTGAGGTTCATGATAATTGTTGGCAGCTTGTTACGAATAAGTAAATAACTATACTAGGATTTAGGCAAACAAACCGGGTTGCTATATAAAATTTTGGGTTAGGAAACGAAAATTAATGAAGAAACCGGGCATCAGACAGTAACTGCGTCCAGGAGTATATACCTAATTTCTGGCCCTGCAATCAAGCTTTTTTGCCGCGTACTTGAATGCGTTTGTCGGTTTTTTGTTTCTTAATCCAAGAGACAAATTTCTGGAGTTCAGGGTCATTTTTGAGCTTTTCCAGGGTGTTGAGCTCTTGGGCGAGGTGTTTGTTGTCAAATAGAGAGTGAATCTGGCGGTGACAGGCTGAGCAAATGTCGATTGTCGGGCTGGGATCTTCGTTTTTCCGCTTGGTGTTTTGTTTGGGGATGAGGTGATGGGCGGTTAATGCTTCCATTTGTCGATCGCACAATTCGCACTGCATAATTTTCTCAATGCTGCTGGATAGGAGAATTGCTACTTTTAGTTTAGCGCGATCGGCTTTGAGGAGGTGAATGATATCATGTGCGATCGATTAACCATAATATCCCGGTCGGGGCGGGTTTTTGAGATTGTCAATTATTGGCAGGTATTGTTGGCGAACCCGCCCCTACGAAAATCGCGGTCGCTCGACCGGACTTGATATGAAAGGCGATCGCACTCTCCAAACAATAAAAAACCCCCAATTGGGGGTCATACAAATCTCTTGTGGCAGAGGCCCAAAAGCCTCTGGGCTCACAAAATATACAGCAGCAAAAACAAAACAATCCAAATCACATCGACAAAGTGCCAGTAAATTTCAGTCGCTTCGATGCCGAAGTGGTGCTCGCTAGAATAGTGACCTTGGGTGCGCGATCGCCAAACTACCCCCGCCATCAGCAGCACTCCAAACGTAACGTGCAAGCCGTGAAAAGCAGTCAAAACGTAAAAGCAACTGGCATACAAATTAGTCGTCAAGCCAAACTCTAAATGAGTGTATTCGTAAACCTGACCTGCCAAGAAAACTGCGCCCATAGCAATAGTTACGAGCAACCAATTCCGCATTCCAGTGGCATCATTCTTTTTAATTGCAGTATCAGCATTGTGAATCACAAAACTGCTAGCAATCAAAATCACCGTATTAATTCCCGGCAGCAATAACTCTCGTCCAGGCGTACCTTCAGGAGGCCACACGGGAGCCATCGCCCGATAAATCAAATACGCGGCAAACATACCGAAAAATATCATGCCTTCAGCGCACAGGAACACAATTACGCCTAACATTCTGTGGTCGGGATGCTCGACGCCGTGTGCTTCTACTTCGCCCTCGTGGTGGTAATTTAGGGCTGTTTTTGTCGGATCGATCGCTGGAATTTGCATAAGAAATTGGTAATGAAGAAGTCAGTTGTCAGTTGTCCGTGGGCATTAGTCATCAGTCAACAGTCAACAGTCAACAATGCCCAATGACTGATGACTGATGAATGATGACTGATGACTAATAACTATTCGCCATCTTGACTTTCATCAGCAGGAGAATCAACATCTCTCTCTGATTCAGGAGCGACCAAAGTGGCAGTACCGCCAAAGAAAGTTGAAGCTTGAGCCTCCGCAATAGGAATACCTGTTTTCTGGGCATTGCGGGTAGCATTTTCCCTCAGCTTGAGCCTGAGACGTTCCCCTGTATGCTGAATTTTTTCCATGCCGTAATCGTAAGGGCCCGTTGCCAATACCGGCACTCCTTCAAAATTTTCGATCGGGGGTGGCGAAGTCGTCATCCATTCCAAACTCAAAGCTTGCCAAGGATTGTCACCTGCTTTCGGGCCGTACATCCAGCTCCAAATCACATTAATGATAAACGGGATTGTAGACACTGCCAGCATATAAGCACCGACAGTACAAATGACATTAATTGTGGTAAATTTCGGGTCGTACATTGCCACCCGCCGGGGCATTCCTTGCATCCCCAAAGCGTGCATCGGCAGGAAAGTTACAGTAAAGCCCACATAGGTTAAAACAAAGTGAACTCTACCCCAAAATTCATTAATCATCCGCCCCGTCATTTTGGGGAACCAGTGGTAAAAAGCAGCGTAAATTCCAAACACTGAGCCGCCAAACAGCACGTAGTGTAGGTGAGCGACGACAAAATAAGTGTCGTGAACGTGAATGTCAAAAGGTACGGAAGCTACCATGATCCCGGTGATGCCGCCGAGGACAAATGTTGAGATAAAACCCATCCCAAATAGCATCGCGCTGACAAGCCGGAGTTTGCCTCCCCAAATAGTTGCCAACCAGCTAAATATTTTAATCCCAGTTGGTACGGCGATGATCATAGTGGTGATCATAAAAAACATCCGCAGCCAGCCGGGGGTGCCGCTGGTAAACATATGGTGCGCCCACACGATCAACCCTAAAAAGCTGATTGCGAGACTCGAATAGGCGATCGCCAAATAACCAAAAATTGGCTTGCGCGAATGCACCGGCAAAACTTCTGAAATCACCCCGAAAAAGGGCATAATCATAATGTAAACTGCCGGGTGCGAATAAAACCAGAATAAATGCTGGTAGACGATGGGATCGCCGTTGCCTGTCGGGTTAAAAAATGCCGTCCCTGCTAACAAGTCAAACGACAGCAAAATCAAAGCTGCGGCTAAGACTGGAGTAGCAATCAAAGTCAGCGCTGAAGTCGCAATCATCGCCCAGCAAAACAAAGGCATATCATTGAGACCCATGCTCGGAACGCGCATGGTAAAGATGGTAACGGCAAAATTCACCGCCCCCAAAATCGAAGAAGTTCCCAGAATCAAAACGCTGAGAATCCAAATTTCTTCCCCCGCTTGAGCAGTAACTAAGCTCAAAGGCGGATAGGAAGTCCAACCCGCCTGTGGAGCTCCTACCAAAAAACTGCTCAACAGCAAAATGCCACCTACGGGAATCATCCAAAAGGCAACGGCATTTAGCCGGGGAAATGCCATGTCTTTGGCCCCAATCATTAAGGGGATCAAAAAGTTAGCAAATCCGGCTCCGGCGGGTACGATCCACAGGAAGATCATCACCGTCGCGTGAACAGTAAATAAACTGTTATAGAGTTCGGGGGTGACAAAATCGGCGTCGGGGGTGGCGAGTTCTGTTCGCACCAAAGTTGCCATCACGCCGCCGATTAGATAGAAAATAAATGTTGTGACTAGGTATTGAATACCGATGACTTTGTGGTCGGTATTAAAAGTGAAGTAGTCGCGCCAATGTCTATCGGCGGGCGCTGTTCCGCGAGCCTCAGTGTTTGCACTTTCTTGGAACTGTGCTTGTGTCATAGTTATTAGTCATTAGTTATTAGTCATTAGTTATTAGCTCTGGGTCAAACACCCAGTGCCAGGAACTAATGACTATTTTTAGTGATGAGTTGGGTGAAGTTGTTCTAGGGTTTCGGAATTAATTTTTATTTCCCTGACGTAGGGAGCCAAAAATTCACCGTCTGACAATTCCCCTGGATTGACTGCAACTGCTTGCTCTAAGTTTTGACTGCTAGCAACTTGCTGTTCTTGCAGCCAACTGTCGAATTCTTCGGGCGTGTGAACGACTGCTACAGCTTTCATCGCTCCGTGATAAGCGCCGCACAATTCAGCACAAACCACCCGGTATTCGCCGGTTTTAGTTGGTGTAAATCTCAGTTCGCTCGGCCGGCCGGGAATTGCATCTTGTTTGAGGCGAAATTCTGGCAGCCAAAATGCGTGCAGCACGTCTTGAGCTGCGATATTTAGCTGTACGTCGCGGTTGGCTGGCATATGCAGTTCGCCGGAACTAACGCCGCTTTCTGGATAGCTAAAAATCCAGGCGTACTGCAAACCAGTGACATTTACAACTAAATCTGCTGGTTTGTCTTCATTTTCTGGGGAAGCGCCTACGCCTAAAGCAACAAGTTTTCTAGACGGAATTTGAGGGGCGTTTTGGGGTGTATCTGAGAGTGTGGCTGCGATCGCACTTCCCCGCATTTTAGAGTGCGCTTGCATGGTGCCGTGGTCATGATTGCCCATCGGATCGAGGCCTCCCATTGAGTTGTAAATCTCAAAACTGTAGACTCCGATTCCTAAAATAATCACCGCTGGCACGGCTGTCCAAAGAATTTCTAAGGGAAAGTTGTCATGCCAAGGCGGCCCGTCTGTGTTGTCTCCTTGACGGCGGCGATATTTAATTGCAGCAACGATGAGAATTCCCTGGACCATGATAAATAGTCCAGTGGAAATGGTCATCATTGTATTGAATAGTCCGTCTATCTGGGATGCTTCGTCAGAGGCGGCGAGCGGCATCAAACCGTGATTCTGCCCGTACCAGAGACTGATCAGAGTCACTCCGATGCCGGCGAGCATGGTGAGGATGGAACTTGGAATGTTCACGCTGGTACTTCTTAATAGCGACACTTCTTCGCTTGAAAAATGAAGGAAGCGCCTCTGGGTTATCAATTTTTAATTGTAAATGGTATTTTTAGTAAAATGTCTCTCTTAAGGGTTACTTAAGGCTTAGAATTTTTGACCGATCGCCTGCGCGCCTCAAAAATACGTCTTTTGTACCTTGACAAAACTCAGTAAAAATGGTATAGAATCGCTCTATTTGGCTGCTAAATTTGAGATTTTTTCTCAAACACCATCAAATGCTGCTGGGGTAACATATCTTTTGTCTCTTTCCATACTAAACCGACGGCGGCCATTTCTTTTTTCACCTGCTTCTGCGTCATTTTGTGCAAACCTTTAATGGGAATCAGCGGGTTTTCGCCCCGATACTCGATCGATACTGTGCGGCCTCCCGGTTTGAGTGCTTTCACAATTCCTTGCATCATTTCTCTGGGATATGCAAATTCGTGATAAGCATCGACCATCAAAACTAAATCTACGCTGTTTTCTGGCAAATTCGGATTGTCGATACTGCCCAAAACTGGCTCAACGTTAGCGATATTTTTTTCTTGTTTATTCAATTCCAGAAAATTAATCATTTCCGGCTGCACGTCAACTGCTAAAACCTTTCCTTCTGGAACTAAGGGAGCGATGCGAAAGCTAAAATATCCCGTTCCGGCTCCAATGTCTGCTACAATATCGGTTGGTTTTAAATCGAGATTGTTGACTAATCGAGCTGATTTTTCTTCCATGCCGCGAGACGGTCTTTCTAGCCAACTAGCGCCTTGATATCCCATGACTTGGGCAATTTCTCGACCCATGTAAAATTTGCCGATTCCGTCGGGATTGTGGACGGTTCGCTGCTGATAAATGGAGTCGCTGTTGGCGGTTTTACTTGCTGCTGCACAGGCGTTGAGCGGCAACAGGCACATTATTGCTAAGATAATTGCTGCTAGCGGTTTAATGAATTGTCGGTTTTTCACGATCGTCCTAATTGTATGTTTAATTTTTTCATTACCAGGCTCTGCGCGGTCATGCAGAACTGGAGGAAGAGCCGAGCGAATATCGAGAATAATTTAAGATTTAGCTGACAGCGGATTCTAACAATTTAATTGTACCAGAGTCAGCGTCGATTTCGACTTGTTTGCCGATCGGCAAAGTGAACTGCTCCCGGATGTGTCCCACCATAGAACCATACCACGCGGGAATCTTCAAAGGCCGAATGTGGTCGGACAAGACTTGAGGTAAGGTTAGGGACTCTTGGGGTTTTTCAGCTTCGCACTTGGTACACTGTCCGAAAATAAAACCTGATATTTTATCGAGAATGCCCGCTAATTTAAGCTGCGTCAACATTCTATCGATGCGATAAACTTCTTCGCCAACTTCCTCGACAAACAAAATACTATTTTCCCACTGCGGTAAATATGCAGAACCCACCATTGCTGCGATTACTGATAAATTGCCGCCGATTAGTTTTCCCCTAGCTGTGCCGCGCCCGATTGTTTGAACTTGCACGCTTGGGGAGTTTTGCATGGTCACAGAGCCGCCCTCAAACAAAACTTTTTTGACGTAATTTACTGTAAAGGGGCTCCAAGTTGACACACCTAAAGGGCCGTGAAAAGTAATTATATTAGTTTTAGCATAAATCGCCAATAACAGCGCCGTAATATCACTAAATCCCATAATAATTTTGGGATTGTTGCGGATAATATTGTAATCTAGGAGTGGCAATATCCGACCGCAGCCCCAGCCGCCCATCCCGGTAAAAATAGCTCGCACTGAGTCGTCGGCAAAGGCTGCGTTGACATCGGCGGCGCGATCGGCATCCTTGCCGGCTAAATAGCCGTAGCGATCGTAAAAATGCTCTCCCAATTTAACTTTTAAACCCAGGTTATCCAGAACTTTAAAAAATGGCTGCACTTCTTTTTCGTAGTTGAAAGCGGCAGGATTGATTAAGGCTACAGTATCGCCGACTTGCAGGCGGCGCGGATTAGCGATCGCACTTTTGGGAGATAGGTTGGTTTGGGCGAGGGGCAAAAGCTGAGTACCAATAGCAGTCAGCCCAAAAGTTCTGATCAGAGCACGGCGGCGGAGAGTCATAAGTGTTATACCCTTGTTCGATTAAGTGAGGTACAGGTTGAGATTTTAGATTTTAGATTTTAGATTTTAGATTGGGGGATTGAGCAATTGTTAATTCATTGATGAATGGCTCACGCGAGAACTGTTATAGATGGTTTTTGCTATAATTGTATAGCAAAATATCTGTCAGATCAGTTTAAAATTGCGAGTTTCCAATGAAAACAGACACTAAAATCTCAGCTAAAAAATCTTGGGCTCAAGCTTTAGCCCGTCCTGCTGCGGAGTTTCCGCTGACTCAGCTATCGGTTAAAACTGGTAAAATTCCCGACGGATTGCGCGGCACTCTCTACCGCAACGGGCCCGGACGTTTGGAACGTGGCGGTGTTGCTGCGGGACACTGGTTTGATGGCGACGGTGCAATTTTGGCTGTACATTTTACCGATGTCGGTGCTACGGCTGTTTATCGCTACGTGAAAACAGCGGGATATCTAGCTGAAGAAAAAGCTGATAAATTTCTCTACAGTAATTATGGCATGACAGCACCGGGCCCTGTGTGGTTGCGGTGGACTAAAACTGTTAAAAATGCTGCCAATACTTCTGTTTTAGCTTTGCCCGATCGCCTTTTGGCATTGTGGGAAGGTGGCCCGCCTCACCGCCTCGATTTGCAAACCCTGGAAACTCAGGGAACGGACGATTTAGGCAGTTTAGATAGTAAATTTGTTTATTCTGCTCACTGCAAGCGCGACCCGATTACTGGCAATATTTTCAACTTTGGAGTTACCAACGGTGCGACTACAAAGTTGAATCTGTATAAAAGCGATTTTACTGGCCAAGTCGTGCAACAATCAACAGTTGCTTTAGATGGAATTTACGCGCTCCACGATTTTGTTTTGGCGGGTAAATATCTGATATTTTTTATCCCGCCGGTGCAAGTCAATTTTTTGCCATTGTTAACGGGAATTAGCAGTTATAGCGAGTCCTTTCAGTGGAAACCGGAGTTAGGTACTCAGATATTAATTTTTGACTCAGAAACTCTCTCTTTAGTTAGTCGCGGCGAAACTGAACCTTGGTTTCAGTGGCATTTTGCTAACGGTTTTGTCAAGGAAGATGGTTCCGTGGCTGTAGATTTTGTGCGCTTCGCTGACTTTCAAACTAATCAGCGACTGAAAGAAGTACCGACTGGTGAAACTAGCACCGATGCGGAGGGTACTCTTTGCCGAGTGCATCTCAATCCTCTGACGGCGAAAGTGACAGGAATAGAAGAATTGTTGGATAAACCTTGTGAGTTTCCGATCGTACCTGCTGCCGAAATAGGGCAAGACTCACGATATATTTATCTGGCAATGTATCGCCCTGACGTTGATATTGTACCGGAACGTTTCGGTGCGATCGCCCGTTTCGACACGCAAAGCCGCAATCTCACAATTGCCGACTGTGGCGAAAATCGCTATCCCGCAGAGCCCATCTACGTTCCAGATATTTCCTCGGAGAAAGGTTGGATAGTAACAGTTGTTTACGACGGCAATTCTGACAGCAGCGAAGTCTGGATATTTGACAGCGAAGGGCTTGATCGCGAACCTGTTTGCAAGCTAGAACTGCCCGGTGTCATACCTTTGGGCTTTCACGGCACTTGGAAATCGGCAGTCTGAGAAAATTGTAAAGAAGTGTTGCGGAAGATTTATTAAAAATTGTTGCCGCTTCTCTGTCAAGTTGTTAAGGTGTGTGTAGATAGGAAATTCTCATATCTAGGAGGTGTGGAATTGATAATCTGCATTGCTCAATTATCCTGTGCCAATTCGCACGAATCCCCGGCGATTGTAAGTCGCCGCTGCACAGGATTTCGTCTGCCTCTGCGGACTAAAAAAAGAGGGGTAATTAAGCCCTGGCGAATAACTAATCCCGGCGAATATTCCCGGCGAATGAATTCGCGGCTACACAGGCAAAGTCCGCCTCTGCAGACTGAAGGAAACCAATACCTGGCGAATAAATTCGCGGCTACACAGGCAAAGTCCGCCTCTGCAGACTGAAGAAAAAGCGGTAATAAAGCCCGCTTTGACATGATTATCGACTAGGTTTGCCCATCTCAGCTTTGTCTGCTGGCATGAGGTTAAAAGACCAGATAATTAACTGATTTCTGGCAAACCAAAAGTTTAGTTCAGCTCACGCGCACGTTAGCGATTCAAAAGTTTTTAGTTTTGAGTTAACCCCACAAGTAAATGAGGTCTATCGAAACAAGATAGCCTTTTCAACAATTATGAATTATGAGTTGTTACCGCCAAAACATTCAACTCATAACTAATAATTCACAACTCACAACTCATAACTCCGTGCCGCGGTGAGCATCTACCAAAAGGTTTAATCTATGCAACTTCAAGGAAAAACAGCTCTTGTTACAGGAGCTTCGCGCGGAATTGGGCGATCGATCGCCCTGGAATTAGCGAGACAAGGAGTCAAACGCTTGTTGATTGTGGCGCGCAACCGCAGGCAATTAATTGAACTGGCAGAGGAAATCGATGTTTTGGGCACAGAAGTAGTGCCGTTAGCTTTGGATTTAACTCAGTCAGTAGCGGTGAATATTGCGATCGCCCAAGCTTGGCGAGATAGCGGCCCCATTCACCTGCTAGTCAACTGTGCAGGCGTCGCCCACCAAGCATCTTTCTTGCGTTCCCCGCTGCCGTTAATCGAGGAAGAAATCGCCTTAAACTTGCTCGGAACCTACACAATTACCCGCTTGATAGCTCGGCGAATGGCGACTCAAAAAGAGGGAACAATCGTCAATGTTTCCAGCTTAATGGGCAAAATTGCCGCTCCCACAATGGCAACTTATTCTGCTACCAAATTTGCCATTTTGGGATTCACCCAAGCTTTGCGTAGCGAGTTAACTCAGTACAATGTTCGAGTCACAGCTTTGCTGCCATCTCTAACAGATACCGACATGGTGCGAGACTTGGAGCAATTCCGCTGGGTAGTGCCCACAACTCCCGAAAAAGTTGCCCTAGCACTGGTGGCGGGATTGCACAAAGATGCACCGGAAATCTTGGTAGGATGGCAAAGTCATCTAGCAGTTTGGTGTCACCGAATTGCGCCTTGGTTGCTGGATTTTGTGTTGCGGATGGCGACTCCCGAACTTCGGAATAAATCGCGGGGCCGCAAATTGCGGGAGGCTTTAGCTAGCGGGCGATAAACCCTTTTCTGGGCGGGCAAGATGCCCAACACACAAGAAAACTCATTCTTTGTGGAATGGGCATCTTGCCCGTTCCGGGCTCTTCGGCCCATTGGTGTCAACTTAAGCTGTCAGCCCGCCCAGCCGGTAGTCCGCCCGCCCACCCGGTAGTCCGCCAGGGATTGAAATCCCTGTCTCATAGCGAAAGTCCTCGCTATGAGGACTGGGAAAAAGAATTTTTGACGTTGCTGATTCACGCCGCCCACCCAATAGTCCGCTAATCCGCCAGGGATTTAAATCCCTGTCTCATAGCGAAAGTCCTCTGAAAGAGGACTGGGAAAAAGAATTTTTGACGTTGCTGATTCACGCCGCCCACCCGTTAGTCCGCCAATCCGCCAGGGGTTGAAACCCCTGTCTCATAGTGAAAGTCCTCGCTATGAGGACTGGGAAAAAGAATTTTTGACGTTGCTGATTCACGCCGCCCACCCGTTAGTCCGCCAATCCGCCAGGGGTTG
>NZ_JAUBTG010000011.1:89755-92188 GCF_036702395.1 Microcoleus sp. D3_18_C2
AAACCCCTGTCTCATAGTGAAAGTCCTCGCTATGAGGACTGGGAAGAAGAATTTTTGACGTTGCTGATTCGCGGTAGGAATCAACTTTTTGCTTGATGTTACAAAACTGACCATACTGGTTTTATAGCAATTGGGAAATCTGAATTCCTACCTGTATTTAGCAACGCCCAGCAACGCCGAATTTTTAAACTCATTAGTCCTCTTCAGAGGACTTTAGCTATTAGACAGGGAATTCATTCCCTGTCGGATTGTCGGACTATCGGACTATCGGATTGTCGGACTATCGGATTGTCGGACTATCGGACTATCGGATTGTCGGACTATCGGATTGTCGGACTGTCGGACTGTCGGATTGTCGGACTGTCGGATTGTCGGACTGTCGGATTGTCGGACTATCGGACTGTCGGATTGTCGGATTGTCGGACTATCGGACTACCGATTTAACGTGTTTGTTGACACCAATAGGCATTGCCGTGTCCCTACAAGGGCTATGTACTTACTTACCAGCAAAAGTGCTGTATCATTTCCACTCGCCCTGAAGGGTAAAAGCCGCCCAATAATAGGGAGATTTCCATTTTTCCTCCTGCATCATTTCAATCTGCGCCGCCCTCAAAGCTGCCGCCGGCGCTAACTTTTGTTGCACCATTTTTTGATAAAACTTTTGCATTAACACAGAAGTTCCTTCATCATCCACATTCCACAAACTCACCGCCACCCGCTGCGCCCCCGCATACATAAAACCCCTTGTTAATCCCACCATTCCTTCGCCTCTAACATTCTGTCCCATGCCCGATTGACAAGCACTTAAAACTACTAAATTTGCCGCCAGTTTCAAGTTGAAAATATCCGTGAGGCGCAAAAAACCATTGACAAGATTGCCCTTGTCATCTACCATCGACATCACAATTCCTGACAGTTCGGGATTTTGGCTGTTGGCAAGGCCGTGGGTGGCAAAGTGAACGATTTGATAATTAGCTAAACTGCCGTCGGTAGCAGTAGTGCGGCTGGCATCAAAATCAATCTTTTGAGTGCTAGAAGCTGAGGGAAATAAGCTGGATATCGTTTGGGCTTCTTGGCGGGTAAATGCGAGGCGTTCGGGTGGCCATTGCCGATTAGAAGCACGAAGCGATTGATTTAAACCGAGGTTATTTGCTTCTAATTTTTCTGTTGTTGCTTGGGTAATTTTTCCTTTAATTCTTTCATCCTCTGGACTGAAAACAGGATCTGCTAAAATTGCTAAATTTCGGCTTGGTGGTTTTCTATCTCCGTAATTTTGCCTGAGAATGGCGAGAGTTGAGGCAGAAGGCAGAGTGATAATTTCATGTTCGACTATTAAGGGAACATTGGTATTTTGTCCGGCGGTTTGGGAAATATTTAAAGCTTGAAAAGGGGTATAGTGCAGCACGCCGTCGGGAACAATTAATAAGCGTTTATTGCCTAATTGGGCTGCTGCGGGTTGTAAAATTACTCGACCCAGATTTGCACTTGCTTGGGCAACTTGTTGGGGAATATTTCTCTGGATTGGGCTAGTTATTGTCTCTAGGAAGTTCTTAGCTGCTGTTTCAATATCTGCGCGTTTTGGTAATTCATAGCTGGTTACTCCTGTTGATGTCACAACCCACAAATAACTGCGGTCTTTGCCGAGGGAATATTGCAATAAAATCGTGTTTTCATCGAGAATCTGTTTCTGAATTTCTGGTAGCGTTAAAGGTTGGGGTTGGGTGAGGGCAGCGTAGCGGGGGCTGGCGGTACGAATCTTGGTTTGAACTTCCTGATATTGTTGCAAAAGTGCGAGGCGCTGTTTGTCGATTTCATCGATTTTAGTTGCGTTGGGGTTGGGGCTGCTGATTGTTTCGATGCGCTGTTTTTCAATGTCATCGAGTTGCTGTTGCACGCTCTTTTCTTGTTGCAGTAAATCGGGGGAAATACCTTCGCGAATGTTGGCGTTACTTTCTTGGAGGAGTTCGAGGAGACTGCGGGCCCTCGAACGTTCGCTGGCTTCTAAGGCTTTTGTATCATAACCGGATTTAGGATTAGTTTTATGCAGTTGCATTAACAAATCGATGTAGAATTCGTAGTGGTTCTGTACTGTGGCAAAGTATGAGCTGCGGAGTTCTGGGCTGGCTATTTTGGTGCGGAGGTTTTCGATGATTTTGAGAGAGGATTCAATGTTAGTGAGCGCTTCAGTGAGATTGCCTTGAGCGCGTTTGGCATAGGCAATACCATAGAGGGTGGTAGCTTCCCCACGGCGATCGCCGGTTGCCCGAAATAGGGGAAGCGACTGGCTGTAATACTCTAGCGCTTTCTGTTTTTCTCCCAAATCTGAGTAGACTCTGCCGATGTTGTGGAGGGTGGTAGCTTCCCCACGGCGATCGCCTGTTGCCCGTCTCAGGGGAAGCGACTGGCTGTAATACTCTAGCGCTTTCTGTTTTT
>NZ_JAUBTG010000011.1:92288-143181 GCF_036702395.1 Microcoleus sp. D3_18_C2
AGCTTCCCCACGGCGATCGCCTGTTGCCCGTCTCAGGGGAAGCGACTGGCTGTAATACTCTAGCGCTTTCTGTTTTTCTCCCAATGCTGAGTAGACACTGCCGATGTTGTTGAGGGTGGTAGCTTCTCCGCCGCGATCGCCGGTTGCCTGAAATAAGGGAAGCGACTGGCTGTAATACTCTAGCGCTTTTTGTTTTTCTCCCAAACCTGAGTAGACAGTGGCGATATTGGTGAGGGTAACAGCTTCCCCACGGCGATCGCCTACTGCCCGTCTCAGGGGAAGCGACTGGCTGAAATACTCTAGCGCTTTCTGTTTTTCTCCCAATTCTGAGTAGACACTGCCGATGTTGTTGAGGGTGATAGCTTCCCCACCACGATCGCCTGTTGCCCGACTCAGGGGAAGCGACTGGCTGTAATACTCTAGCGCTTTTTGTTTTTCTCCCAAACCTGAGTAGACTAAGCCGATGTTGCTGAAGGTGACAGCTTCCCGGCGGCGATCGCCCGCTTCTCTATACAGCTTTAAGGCTTCTTCCAACTTGACGATCGTACCTCTTTTTGCTTCCGCTGTTCCTTGATTGTAGAGTTGTGCTGCTTCTTTTAAAGCTTTTTCAGCCGCCTCGCTACTGTTAGTTTGTGCTGTTTGTACGACTTTACCAACGGGCACGGCTGCTGCCACTGGCTGACTTAGCTGAAGCGAAAGCGCGATCGACATACCAGCCAAAAACCATTGAGTGCGATCGAACATAGCCACCCCTTTTGTATTTTTGTCAATTTTAGTCGCTAGGCTGCTTAGTGTTAAGGCAGGAAGAAGTCAGGGCGATCGGCATTTTTGCTAGAGTTAACGAGTAGTGCGATTCCCTGCGGGATCGCTACGCGGCGCGTACTTTTTCCCAGCATGAACAACATCCTAACTACCCCCGATCCCGTAACAACCCACTGGGATTGCCCCGAATGCGGCGGCACCGGTACCCTTAGCCCAGAAATTTGCCCTGTTTGTCTCGGAGCAAAATACATCGATCTCGCCACAATAACGAACTGGATGCTCGATTTTATGGAATCTCGCGGCTGCGATCGAGCTGAGATCGATCGATTGCGAACCGAAAACCCAGACCCGCTAACATTAACTTTTTGCCTCGAAGTTTGTATCGCCCTTAAATAAACAATTTACCAATTACCAATTACCAATATTCAGTGTCCCTTAACCGGATGTTGACCGTAAAAAGGCAAAGCATCCGACCAATCAGGACGACTTCCCATTTGCCACTCCAAATAAGCCAATTCCAACACGCTAGAAACCGACCAACCCAACTCGCTACCAACTTCAATCAACTGATAAGATTTTTCCCAACTTTCCAACTTTTCCTGCCAGGATTCCGCCGTCATCACAGTATCAGGAAACAACTCAGTTAAACCTGAATCTTTGTTAATTGAATAAACAGCGCCAAACAATTGTCCCCGCTGTGCAGGCATTTGCACCGCCATATCCTGATTTGAGATAGATTTTTTACTGCTGCTGCAAGCCATAGCCGCCAAAGTTGAAATCGCAAAAACCGGAATATCCAACTGTTGAGCCAAAGTCCGCGCCGTCACCATACCCATCCGAGTCCCCGTGAAACCTCCGGGCCCCTTCGCCACTGCAATAAAAGCCAAATCCGCCCAAGTTTGCGGCCCAATAAACTCGACTAAATACTGATGCAAATGAGTCGCTAAATCCCGATCCAAATTCCAAGTTTTGCAGCGAGAATCCCCGGCAAAATTGCTGATGGCTAAACCGAGTTCCCGACTAGCTGTGTGCAGGGCTAAGCCGTATTTTTTAACTGATGTTCCGTCTTGGGGATTGCTATTCACGATTACTGATAATTTTCCTTAACAAAAAACAGAGGCAGAGCCACAACTAAGCAACCCAAAAGAATGCCAAATATTCCCGTATTTAAAATCCTAGAATTACCCATTCCTCCAGTCATCAAAAACAGCACTACTAAACTTGCAAATAAATTTTTATTGGCAAATTCTTTGTTTTGGGAAACTTGATGTTTCACCGTCATAAAACCCGACGTAACTATTAGCGCAAACCACGAATTAAAAATGACTATTTGAGAGCCAAAGATAAACCAAACTAACGCAAACATTAGCGCATCTATCCAAAAATCCTGAGTTTTCAACTTCGGCAGCCAAAATTCTTGGGTAGTAACAGAGGCGATTTTCTTGAGTAATTGATTGTGTTGCAGCCGCAACAGTTTGTTTCTCAATTTAATCTTGGGATCGATTTGCAATATTTGCTTCCACTCCGGGCGGCGAGAATTGTTGACTCTTCCCAACAGCTTCACGGCTGCGACTTTATTTAACTGCAAATCGGTGAGTCTGGTGGCAATTATTTGAGATAAGTGCGGATAGTAAACGGGGTTGTCTTCGGTTCTGTTGATGACGATAGTGAGCTGTTGCTTGGCTTGACTGACTTGGATTGTAACATTGTAGGGGGCGAGATCCTCTTGTAAAGCTTGCTGAATTTCGGCTTTCTGTTGGCGAGTGAAAAGCGACACACCGGGCGCAGGTGTAAGCACCCGTTCTGCAGGCGTTTCCGGCGCGTCTAGCACCGGCGGTGCGTCTAAATACACCGGTTTGGGGTTCAAGTGCCGGATGACTGCTGATGCTGAACTGTAGCGCCGATTGGTGGCACTTTGAAGCATTGTGTCGAGGATGCGGCCGAAATCATCGCTAACAGCAGTCTTCAAATAATTTCGCCAAGCCCAAGAATCCTCTGTGCTGTCGAACAAGTCGAAGGGAGGAATTTCAGTCAGCAAGTGAATGCAGGTAACGCCCAAACTGTAGATATCGCTGGCAAAAACTGCTTTCCCCATCAATTGTTCTGGGGCTGTATAAGCGGCACTGCCGATGATTGTACCTGTTTGCGGCAACCCGGTTGCTGTTACTTTCTTAGCTGCACCAAAGTCTACTAAAACAATATCTTTTTGGAAAGGAGAGGGCTGATAGGAATTTTCTAAGGCGGGTAAAGGAGTTGGAGTTAGTCGGCGGCGAATGATATTTTCGGGTTTGATATCGCGGTGAATAACTTTGGATTTGTGGACGAAGTGGAGCACTGGCAATAAATCGTTGAGGATTTGCCGAATTTGAGTTTCGGTGAATGCTCCTTTTTGTTCTAATTCTCTGGCTAGGTTTTTGCCGTCTATAAATTCTTGTACTAAATACTGTCTCCCGTCTTGTTCAAAATGCGCGATTAATTCGGGAATCTGGGGATGTTTTCCCAAGGTTTGTAGCTGGGCTGCTTCTTGGTGAAATAGTTGAGCGGCTTTTTCGGCTGCGGTATTTTGCTGCAAAAATTGCTTGATTACGCACTGCGAAAAAATCAGGGGTTTGGTTTCATCAACTGCTAGAAAGGTTCGGCCAAAGCCTCCTTGCCCGATCGGCTTTATGGTTCGGTAGCGAGATGCGGAGGGTGTTTCTGCGTCAATAGTCAACAACAATTTTGATCCACAACTTTTGCACAATTCTGCATCCCCTGGGTTTTGCGGATTCTGACAAGTTGGGTTTAAGCAATAGCACATTGGATTTTAGATTTTAGATTTTAGATTTTAGATTGGTAATTGAAAATGGGGAATTGGGCATCGGGCATTGCGAATTGGGAATTGGTTATTGGTTGTTATCGCCAACCACTCACAAAAAACCTATAAAAAACAACAAATAGCAACCAACAACCAACAAATAACTAATGACTACTGACTACTGACTAATGACTACTGACTAATGACTACTGACTAATGACTTCTTCCTTAAGTTGGTACGAGTTCGCCTGGCCGCAATGAGGCCCATTTGCCGGTCTCTTGCTTGAAACTCTGACACCCAACTACATCCCATTCCATTTCAATTTCGTCTTGGCGGGGGCGGATGTTGACGTTGATGGTGGGTTCTACGGGGTCGAAATCGGGTGTTTCGGTAAGGTGAAGCTGTTCGTGCTGTTCTTCTACGGCGTGGTAGGTGAAGCAGCGGTCTACATAGTGGCAGTTAATACAAATACACATTCTTGATATCCTCTGTGCATTTCAAAAAGATTGGTGAAATTTGAGCTTTCTGTTAATCTAGCGTAGCAAGAGTTTAATTGTTTGTAAGGAAAGTAGATTTTTGTTGCGATGCCGATTAATTTGCCCTCTTCATTATCTCCTGATTCTTGGCCGTTTGATTTGGAACTGCTGACACCGCCTGCTTATTTGGTGGGCGGTGCGGTGCGGGATGCGCTGCTGGGGAGGCGATCGCACTATTTTGATTTGGATTTCGTTATGCTAACACGGGCCGTGAAGACTGCTCAAAAAATTGCCGATCGCACGAAAGGTGGATTTGTCTTGTTGGATGCGGAACGGCAAATTGCGCGGGTTGTATTTGCGGGCGGTACGGTGGATTTGGCGCAGGCGGAAGGGGGGAGTCTGGAGGGGGATTTGCTGCGCCGGGATTTTCGGATAAATGCGATCGCCTGCAATCCTTTTACAGGAGAAATCATCGATCCTTTGGACGGTCAAACTGATTTGCGGTTGGGTGTGCTGCGGATGATTTCGCGGTCAAATTTGGAGGACGATCCGCTAAGGTTATTAAGAGCTTACCGCCAAGCGGCGCAGTTGGGTTTTGCGATCGAAGCTGAAACTCAATCGGCGATTCGGGAATTGGCGCCGCTGTTGAGTCGGGTAGCCGTGGAACGGGTGCGGACGGAATTAGGTTATTTGTTGAGCAATCCTGACGGTGTTCCTTGGATTTGTCGCGGTTGCGAAGATGGTTTGTTTTCGATTTGGTTTGAAAGTGCGATCGACCGTTTTGATATTTTGACAAAAATTGATGCGTCTGCTGACCAATTAGCGGCAATTTACCCGGAATTAGGGAAGGAATTCGGGCGTCAGATTCGAGATACGATTAAAACGCCGTTGTTGGCGGTTGCGAAGTTGGCTATTTTGGCAGATTCTGACCCGACAATTGCTGAAAGGCAGTTGCTGCGGTTGAAGTACAGCAATGCGGAGATTAAAAGTGCGATCGGGCTTTTGAAATACTTACCACAATTGCCAGCAAAACCTATCGCGGAAATGTCTTTGAGAGAACAGTATTTTTTGTTTCGGGATGTGGGAATAGTATTTCCAGTTTTAGCAGTTTTGGCGGTGGCGACGGGAGTTGCTGTTGAGGAGATTTCACTGTTAATTAATCGCTATCTGGATGCTGATGATATTATTGCTCATGCCACACAATTAGTTAGCGGCAATGATTTAATGGAATATTTGAAATTGCCCAGAAGTCCGCGCATCGGTCAATTGTTGATGGACATTCAATTAGCGCGAGTGGAGGGGAGAATTGCGACTCGCGAAGATGCACTGAAATTGGCGGCAGAGTTGGTGAATCAGTAAGTTTAAATTGATATATTTCATAAATTAGAACGGGCAAGATGCCCGTTCCACAAAATTCAACTTTCCCGTGGGGTGGGCTTCTAGCCCGCCCTAAAAAGTTAGTTTACAATGCTAAAAAATCAGAATCTTAAACAACATCCCTTAATTCTTCCGGCAATTCAAACTTGCCATCTGCACCCGGTTCAAACTCAACAACTTTCAACACAGCATCAACATTCAGCGGCCCGTAAATGTGCGGGTAATTCTCACCCGCCGCCAATTCATACTTAAGTTCAGCTTGCACTTTGTCCGAGTCAATCCAAAGCAGCAGCAATCCTGTTTGTCCCACAAAAAATTTATTAGCAGATTTAAGAACTTGTGGCAGAGTCGAACAGTGGATAAATCCTTCAGTATCTAGCGTATCGCCGCGATAGGATTGAACTTGTTTTGCTTCTTCCCACTGTTGGCTGCGGGTGATGTGAAAAATAACGCTCATAGTTAGATAGGTTTTAGGTTTAATTGACAATTGGCAGCAAAATTTGAGAGGGACAATTCCCGCCACAACTTACTGTCAGCGTGATAATTTTAGCATCGATCGCCCGCGCTTCACCGTCCGGCGCGCCCGTTCCCGGATTCACGTCGTAAGCGGGAAAGCAAGCCGCACTCAAACTCAGACGCAACGCATTACCTTTGGCAATTTGCATACAAGTTGCTTGCAGTACAATTCTTACAGGTGTTTCACCTGAATTTACCCGGACGTAACCTTGAGTAAAATTGTAGACGTTGCCGCTATCTTTGACCTCAGAAAGTATCGCACACAAATCAAAACTCGGCGCATCTGCGGTACAAAATACTTCGACAATTATATCTCCAGATAAGTGCAAATCTGCTGTTAGCGGTGCCGAAGTGTATGTTAACACATCGGTGCGGCAGTCAATAGTCGATCGCTCGATCGCACCGGCAGGAAATGCAGCGTGACCTCCCAAGGATGGCACCGGTCGCCAAGGGTCATGTACGAATATATCATCAGTGCAAACATCCGCGCAACTATCTGTTAAAATACCAGCATCTTCTCTCATCGCGGCAAGTCCGGTACTTGCTAAAAAATAAGATTTATGATTATTATTAGGCCATTTATCAAATTTCCGCCAATCATTCCTCCCCATCTCAAATAGTGAAATTTGCCACTCGTCTAATATTCCTGTATCAACTCCTTTGAGGAATTGATCGAACCAGCGAATTTGCAACTCATCCACAGGATTTGAAGCTGCCAAACCATAATCCAACTCTCCCACTTTTCGCCCCCAAGGTAAATGCGCCCAAGGGCCAATTATCAAATGCTGCGGACAGGAACTCCGGCTCGCCATTTCCTTGTAAATATGGATTGTTCCTCGCAAATAATTATCAAACCAACCGCCAACGTGCAGCATTGGCAAGTCTAAATCTTTGATGTTTGGCGATAACTTTTCCCAATACTCGCTCGGTCGATAATTATCCAACCAATCATGATAATATGAGTCGGGTGCGAGATTTTTAATAATGTCAGGACGCGCGGGCACGGTATCGTATAGCGGGAGATTTCTCGAAGCTGCATAAAAGGCTTGATAGGCAGAAATATCGGCTTTTAAGCGAGCGGTTTCTGCCGCTAGCTGAATTGCCCAGCCGAGATTTGATTGCAGGCAAAATGCGCCGCCTTCATAGGCCCAATCTGCGTATAAATTGCCGCCTACCATTGCCGGACAAATTGTGATTAATGCGCTTGGTTTAGCAGCCGCCGCGTAGAGTTGAGTCATGCCTTGGTAGGAAAAACCGTACATTCCGACTTTGCCGTTACTTCCCGGCAAATTAGCTGCCCAATTGACGCTATCAAAACCGTCTTGTGTTTCGCTAACAAAGGGGTTAAATTTGCCTTCGGAAGTGCCGCGTCCCCGCACGTCTTGGATGACAACGATGTAGCCGTGTTTGGCGTACCATGCGGGATGGGAATATACTACTGTAGAGGCGATCGCCCTTCCGTAAGGTTGCCGCATTAATAATACTGGAAATTCGCCCTCCGCATCGGGGCGGTAGATGTCAGCATCTAAACGAACCCCATCTTTAGTTAGCATTGACGCTGTTTCTTTCGGACGAAGTTTCAGCATAAATCCTACAAAACATCAAATAAAAAAGTTCTGATAAAGGACTGAGATCCTTACTACAAACCTGATAATTGTTCGTAGGGACACGGCACTGCCCATTGGTGTCCAATTAACGTACAACCCATATTCCGGCAGGGGTTGAAACCCCTGCCTCAAAGCTAAAGTCCTCTAAAGAGGACTAAGAAAAACACTTTTCAACTCATTAGTCCTCTTTAGAGGACTTTAGCTATTAGACAGGGACTTCAGTCCCTGGCGGAATGGCGGGTGCGCGGGAGGACTGGCGGACTGATAGCTTAAGTTGACACGCTTTGGGCAATGCCGTGTCCTGTATTTCATCCAATTAAAAACTGCTATACTACAAACCTAGCAGGATACGAGTACATCCGATCGCCCAAGAACTCTCATATCTTCCTCATCGAGTTCGACTGGTGTACCGCTGCGAATTAGTTCCACAAAATCTTCATTCGGCACCATAATGCACAAAGTGTACAAACGTTCACTCCCCGTATTCTCAATTACGTGAGTCCCCGTTGGAGGCACTAACAAACTATCTCCCGGTTGAATACTAACTGTTTTGCCGTCGCAGGTTGCTTGCCCGGTTCCTTTGAGTACAAAAAACATTTCTACTGCGAATTGATGGCGGTTGGGAGGAGTTTTGCCGCCCGCATCGAAAATCTCCACGCAAACTGTTAATGAAACATTAGCTATTACCGGATCGAAGACGATCGCTAATCTATTAGTATCGCCCGGACTGATGCGAAATGCTTGGTAGTCTTTCGGAGACTTTATAACAGGAATCACGCACTGGTTTGTCATTTTTTTGTGCTTAATTGTTAATTATCGTAGGGGCGGTGCCCCCGTGCCCGCCCAGCCCCGTGCCCCCCCCAGCCCCGTACCCGCCTACTCAGTTTCTTAATCAAGAGGGGCAACCACGGGGGGATTGCCCCTACACTCATTCTAGGAATCATTGCTGACTACTATTTAATTGCTTCTAACATAGCCTGAGAATCCGACAAAAAACCAAAACATTGCTTAACGTTATACAGAGTAGCTTGCCAGCAATACTCTGGAGATGTCGTAGCTGTACAATCTTTGACTAAAATACAGTCGTAACCGAGGAAATTAGCATCTTGCAGGGTAGCCATGACGCACTGATCGGCGTTTACTCCTCCAAAGAAAAGTGTAGTTCTGCCGAGGTTCCGCAAGATACTATCTAAAGGAGTATCCCAAAAGCCACTCATCCGATATTTATCAACACAAATATCCTCCGGTTTGGGTTTTAATTCATCGACAACCTGCGCCGCCCAACTCCCTGCCATCAGTACAGGTGCGTTGTTTTTTGGCAGCGGATCTCCCAAACCTACGCCGGATCCTGTGGGATTGTAAACGTGACGGGAAGCTGCACTAATATTGAGCAAATCGGGGCGGTTTCCCCAGTTTATCCAAATAATTGGTACTGCGTGCGATCGCAATTTTGGCAGCAAATTTTTTAAAGGATTAATTGGAGTTCGGGCGGGCGTTACATCTACGCCAATATGTGCTAGCCAACCGTCGGGATGACAGAAATCGTTTTGCATATCTATCACCAACATCGCTGCTTTTGCTAAGTCTAAACGCAGGGTTTTAGTTTCTGTTTCCAGGGTAACAGGTGCAGGCGCGATCGGCGATCGAGTGATATCGGCAATTTTGGCATCAACTTTCCAAGCATTCGGCGGTACGCCCAAGGTGCGAAGAGAATCAGGATTCATATGATTGTGACTCAAAAACAATTTCAATCTTATAACTATTTGATTGTTACTAACTTGTCATATCTTAAATCTTTGTTATAATTAAGTATCCGGGGTAACTTTTTGAGAAAGTTTAGGATTTATTAACTTTATTCTCGTTGGGCGATCGCCAATGTTAGCGCCAGGGAATCATACAATAAAAATCAATGTAAATTTACAAAAAGGGTAAATCTATGAGCTTGACAATTCAAAATACTTTAATTCCGGTTGATAGCGGTTATGAAACCGCAGATGTGCAAGTGGTGGATAATTGCATAAGTGCGATCGCGCCCAATAACTCCACCTCTAATTCCCCCCCTTACCAAGGGGGGGATAGGGGGGGTCAAACAGTTATTAACGGCAAAAATAAGCTGCTGCTGCCCGGTTTTGTCAACGCGCACACTCACTCTTCAGAAATGTGGCAACGAGGCATCATTCCGCCTTTGCCCCTAGAGTTGTGGATTGCCGAATTATACGATTTTACACCTCTCGATCCCGAACAAGTTTATTTGAGCGCCTTGGGAACTGCGGTAGAAACTTTGCTGTCGGGCGGTACAAGCGTAGTCGATCATTTAGTTTTGATTCCGGGGCAAGAATTAGAGACGATCGCCGCCGCAGTTCGCGCTTATCAAGAAATCGGTATCCGCGCTTTTATCGGGCCGTTAATTCAAGATGAATCCCTGACGGCGGGAATGCCTGCGGGCGATAGCGGTATCGAACACGCGGCTTACATTCGATCGACTAAGGCCACTTTGGAATTAATGGAAACAGCCATAAAACAGTTTCACAATCCCGAAAAAGGTGTTAATATATTATTGGCGCCGACGGGAATTCAACTGTGTTCCGATGCTTTGTTTGAAGGCTGCATCGATTTGAGCGATCGCTACAATCTTTGTCGGCACGCCCACCTCTTGGAAACCCCCGCTCAAAAACAGTTAGCTTACGAAAAATACGGCTGTAGCGCTGTCGAACACCTGCAAAGAATTGGTTATTTGAGTCCCCGAACTTCTTTAGCGCACTGCGTTTGGCTGGACGATTCCGACATTGCAATTATGGCAGAAACGGGAGCGACTGTTGTACACAATCCCCTCAGTAACTTGCGGCTAGGAAGCGGGATTGCACCGATTTTGAAATACCGTCAAGCGGGAGTCAACGTATCTTTTGGCTGCGACGGCGCTGCTAGCAATGACTCTCAAGATTTGCTGGAAGCGATTAAAATTGGTTCAATTTTGCACAATATCACGGATTTGGATTACCGCCAATGGATTACACCGCGCCAGTCTGTAGAAATGGCATCCCTGGGAGGAGCAAAAGGCTTGAATCTCGCCGATGAAATGGGTTCGCTGACAGTGGGTAAAAAAGCAGATTTTGTGCTGTATGATTTAACCAGTTTATCATTGCTGCCGCGCACCGACCCGATTGGCTTGCTAATTTTGGGGCGCCCGACTAATGCGGTAGACAGCGTTTGGGTAAACGGCAAGCAAATTGTCGCCGAAGGTAAGGTGAAAACGATCGATGTTGATGCTTTGAGGCGGGAATTATTCGATCGCAGCGAGTGGACGAGCAAGCGTCAATCGCAAACGGTGAGCGAGATTGAAGCGCACTATCGGCAAGTGATGAAACTGCAAGGTTATTCTTAGTAGGGTAAAACTGAGATGTTGCACCATTGTCAGCAACAGGCTTTCCGGCCTGTTCCACAAAAGATAAATTTTCTTGTGGAACAGGCATCTTACCTGTTCATAAAAGGATTATTGAGAATGGTGCAAGATGTGAGGTAAAACTGAGATATTGCATCATTTTGAATAAGCTTTTTAAGGGCCGGCGAGGAGCAACGGCCCACAAGAAAAAAATTCACTCTTGTGGAACAGGCCGGAAAGCCTGTTGCTGAGAATGGTGCTCTTGAGTGAGGTAAAATAGAACTCTCACAATAATCATATTTGCGACAAATTGATGATTAAACTGCACAAATGGCAGCGGATACTGGCTTTAATAGTTGTTTTTACGATCGCCCTTACCTCCTCCGCGATTTTATCTCCGCGTCTTTTGGCTCAAACCCCGCCCAAAGCCCCAACAACCGAATTGCGCGGCGTCTGGCTGACGAACATTGACAGCGACGTTATTTTCTCCCGCAACAACATCATTGACGCTGTAAATCGACTGGATCAACTCAATTTTAATACCATCTATCCCACGGTGTGGCAAGGAGGCTATACGCTTTATCCCAGCGATGCAGCCCAACGAGTATTCGGACAGTCGATCGACCCCTCGCCCGGATTGAAAGACCGAGACATCCTCAAAGAAATTATAGCACAATCCCGCCAAAAAGGTATAGCAGTAATCCCCTGGTTTGAGTTTGGTTTCATGGCTCCCGCCGAATCGGAATTAGCCACACTTCACCCCGACTGGCTGGCGCAGCGGCGCGACGGTTCAACTATTTGGAAAGAAGGCAAACACGATCGAGTTTGGCTGAATCCCTTTCATCCCGAAGTCCAGCAATTCATCTCAGATTTAATTCTAGAAATTGTCGATAATTATGATATAGATGGCATTCAATTTGACGACCATTTCGGCTTGCCCGTAGAATTTGGCTACGAGCCGTTAACCGTGTCAATGTATCAGCAACAAATCAAAAGTCCTCCCTCCAACGACCCCCGCGAAACCTTCTGGGTGCGCTGGCGCGCTGACAAAATCAACGACTTCGTGGGACGAGTTTCCCGCGACATCAAATCCCGCAAAGAAAAATGTATTGTCAGCTTATCTCCCAACCCTTTTCACTTTTCTTTACCCGCCCACTTGCAGGACTGGTTTACCTGGGAAAGACGCGGCTACATCGACGAAATTGTGTTGCAGGTTTATCGCAGCGATATCAAGCGTTTTAGTGCCGAACTGGAACGGGAAGAAGTTAAACTGGCTAAACTTAATATTCCAACTGCGATCGGCATTTTAACAGGTCTTAAAAATAATTCTGTTCCCCTCAAACAAATTCAAGAACAAGTGCAAGAAGTGCGAAAAAGAGATTTCGCTGGCGTGTCGTTCTTTTTCTACGAAAGTTTGTCGAATTGGGCGAAGGAAACCCCGGAACAGCGCAATTCTGCCTTGCAAGAATTCTTTCCCACAAAGATGCAGCGCCCGCCCTCAGAAGCCAGAATTTGAAACCCACGGTTAAAATGAGAAAAAGCATACAGCGCTTAGGAATTGTCATCTTATCTTTAAGCGCTTTCCTAACAATTGGCTATCTCACTCCCACAAAGTGGGGAAATTACTCGCAAGCAGATTGCACCATGTCTCTATACGTTTCCAGCCAAGGCATTCACACCGAAATCATTGTTCCAGTTAAAAATAAATATTTTGACTGGAATCAATTTTTACCGCTAATAGAAATAGGGCGGGAGGCGAATTCTGATTATAAATATTTGTCTTTTGGCTGGGGAGATCGAGCTTTTATGTTGGAAACTCCCACATCAGCAAGTATCAACCCAGTTACAGCTTTCAAAGCTCTATTTCTCCCTACTCCGTCTACCCTACACGTTCAAACTTATCGGGTTTTCCCCCAAAGTATAGAAACCAAATGTGTGAAAATTAGCGGCAAAAGTTATCTTAAACTGGTAAAAGTTATTAAAAATTCATTCCAATTAGACGCAGCCGGTAATAAAATTAAAATTAGCTACGGCTACGACAACAGCGATAGTTTTTATGAAGCAAAAGGCAGTTACTCTATTTGTAAAACTTGCAATGACTGGACGGCAGAAGCTTTGGAAAAAGCCGATGTCAATACTCCTTTATGGTCAACGCTTTCTTCGGCGATTATGTTTCATTTAAATAGCGGCTGCGAATGTCAAAGATAAATGGTATTAACGAATGGTAATAATGTTTTACTTTAGCTTATAAAGTTTATAATGAATGATTATGTATGGGTGGGATGTTAAAGTTGCATTGTGTTTTTTAACTGGTATAATTAGCAATTTGAGCAAAAATCATGAATGTAATTCCAGCGATCGACTTATTGGATGGAAAATGCGTCAGATTGTATCAGGGAGACTACGCGAAGTCTCAAACTTTTAACGACAACCCCGTCGAAGTCGCGAGACAGTGGGTAAGTGAAGGCGCGACAATGCTGCATTTAGTAGACCTCGACGGCGCTAAAGCCGGTCATCCAGTCAACCAAGCAGCCATTGAAGCGATCGTCCGATCAGTAGACGTTCCTTGTCAAGTAGGTGGCGGAATGCGCGATCGCGCCTCGGTTGCTGGTATCCTCAATTTAGGCGTCCGCCGCGTCATTCTCGGCACTGTCGCCGTCGAACAACCCCAATTAGTCGGCGAATTGTCCGCCGAATTTCCCGATCGAATTCTGGTCGGCATCGACGCCAGAAATGGTAAAGTTGCTACTAGAGGCTGGCTAGAAACTTCGGAAGTTTTAGCGACAGAATTGGCGCAAAAAATGGCCGAGTTAGGGGCGGCTGAAATTATTTACACCGACATTCACCGTGACGGTACTATGGAAGGGCCGAATTTGGACTCTTTACGCGAAATTGCTAACGCTATTTCGATTCCGGTGATTGCTTCCGGTGGCGTTAGTTCGATCGCCGATTTATTGAGTTTGCTGGCTTTGGAACCAATTGGTGTCAAAAGTGCGATCGTCGGTAGGGCAATTTATACCGGCGATATCTTGCTAAAAGAAGCAATTCAAGCAGTCGGACAAGGGCGGTGGCAGGATGTACCCCCAGATTTGGGTTCTTCAAGCTTTGCTTGATAATCATGTCGAGTTAACTGGCTACCCAATATGTAACAGTTATCAATTTTCCGACTCACAGTCAACAGTCAGCGTAGAATCGTATTTCTTACCATCATCGTAACCATGTTTTTGAACCATACAATTACAGCTTTAAGTTCTGGTATGGCATCCCTAGTTGCTCCCATACCTTTGTTAGCAACAGTCGAAGCCGAAAATTCGCCGATCGTTCTGAGCGGAGTTTTGCTCAGTTTGGTAGTGATTTATCTCGCCAGTAAATTAGGCGCGGAAGCGGCTAAAAAGTTCGATTTGCCACCGGTTTTGGGTGAACTTGTAGCAGGGGTAATTGTTGGCGTATCTGCTTTACACCTGGTCATTTTTCCCGAAGCAGGGCTGTCAGCCTCAGACTCAGGGATTATGACAGTTGTGCAATCGATTAATCATCTGTCTCCTGCCGCCCTCACCAGTGTGTTTGAATCGCAGAGTGAAGTCATTTCAGTGCTGGCTGAAATAGGCGTGATTATTCTGCTGTTTGAAATTGGCTTAGAGTCGGATATCAGACAACTCAAAGAAGTGGGGGTTCAAGCCGTCGTTGTCGCCTGTGCCGGCGTGGCAGTTCCCTTTGCCGCTGGTACTGCGGGCTTGATGATAATTTTCCACACGGCGGCGATTCCGGCGATTTTTGCGGGGGCTGCTTTGACGGCAACCAGCATCGGAATTACCTCCAAAGTTTTGTCGGAATTAGGACAACTCAAATCTAAAGAAGGTCAAATCATTGTTGGTGCAGCGGTGATTGATGATGTGCTAGGAATTATTGTCCTGGCTGTTGTCGCCAGTTTAGCCAAAACCGGTGAAATTGATGTTGTTAATGTCATCTATTTGATTGTCAGTGCAACTGCGTTTCTGTTGGGTTCTATTCTGTTGGGCGGCATCTTCAACAAAAGCTTCACTGCGGTGGTGGAGAAACTCAAAACTCGCGGCAATATAGTCATCCCGGCATTTGTCTTTGCTTTCTTCATGGCTTTTCTGGGCAACGCAATTCATCTCGAAGCGATTTTGGGTGCGTTTGCGGCTGGTTTGGTGTTGGATGAAAGCGATGCCCGCAACGAGTTGGATGAACTGGTGAAGCCGATCGCGGATTTGCTGGTTCCCATCTTTTTTGTAACCGTGGGAGCTCGCGCGGATTTGGGGGTTTTGAACCCAACAGTGCCGGATAATCGGGCTGGCCTTTTGATTGCCGTATTTTTGATTGTGGTTGCGATTTTGGGCAAGCTGATTACTGGTTGGGTGGTGTTTGGTCTGCCGGGAATCAATCGATTGGCGATCGGAGTGGGGATGATTCCTCGGGGCGAAGTCGGGTTAGTTTTTGCTGGCATCGGTTCCGCGAGTGGGATTTTGGATAAACCGTTAGAAGTCTCGATTATTATCATGGTGATTCTGACGACATTTTTAGCGCCGCCTTTTCTGCGGGTTGCCTTTGGCGATACAGTAGAGCCTCCTGCTAGTGGCGAACTTTCTAGCGAGAAAATCGTTTGATTACCGGGTGATATTAAGTCGGTTTTGAGGTGGTTGGGGGCGATCTGCTGGTATTGAATCACTTGGCGGCGATCGTCTCCCTTGCTACTCATTCGCCTCCTGGTTCAGACGGGGTGACAACCACTTCAGAGAATGCGATCGCAGTTATTTACCCACGAGTGCTACAGCACCGCTTTGTAACACAGGAATTTCAATGCGGAACTCTGCTCCTTGATGGGGTTGAGAGAAACACTGGAGTAAGCCACCATGCTTATCAACTACAATTTGATAGCTGATGGATAGTCCTAATCCAGTTCCTTTACCAATTGGTTGGGTGGTAAAAAAGGGATTGAACACCTGTTGTCTAACAGTTTCCGTCATCCCTGGCCCATTGTCTTGAACTTGAATCACCACGTTTTTAGAACAATTGGGCCCAGTTTCCTTTGTGACTAGCTTCGTCCGAATAGTGATGCGACTGGGATTTGTTTGGATGTCTTTTCGAGAACGCTGATTGTCGTAGTTTTCTAAAGCATCGATCGCATTTGCCAGAAGATTCATAAAGACCTGGTTCAACTGTCCGGCATAGCACTCTACCAGAGGTAAGTCGCCGTAATCTTTAACAATTTCAATAGCAGGATGATCCGGTTTCGCCTTCAGTCGATTTTGCAAAATCATCAATGTGCTGTCAATTCCCTCGTGGATATCAACTGGCTTCATTTCTGCCTCATCCAGCCGCGAGAAGTTTCGTAGCGACAGGACAATTTCACGAATGCGATCGGCTCCTACCTTCATTGAAGTCAGGATTTTGGGTAAATCTTCACTAATGAAGTCCAGCTCGAACTCTTCAATTTTTTCCTGAATTTCGGTATTAGTTGGATAGGTTTGCTGGTAAAGCTGAATCAACTTTAGTAAATTTTGCGTATAGTCCGCAGTATGGCTCAGGTTGCCATAGATAAAGTTGACTGGATTATTAATTTCGTGAGCAACACCAGCAACAAGTTGCCCCAAACCAGACATTTTCTCTGCCTGAATAAGCTGTGCCTGAGTTTGCTGTAAGGTTTTGAGTGCAACCTCAGCTTCCTCTTTTGCTTGCCTTAACGCAGCTTCGGCTTGCTTGCGCTCAGTAACATCCAGTGCCAAGGATGCAACTCCAAGAATCTCTCCACCATCCCCTACTAAAGGCGTATTGAACCATTCGCAAATAATGGTTTTGCCGTCTTTCGTAAGATTTTCGTTGACGCTGTAGCGTCCTCCGGTCTCAATCAACAGCTCGTTCATAACTCGATCGACAGTCTTTCTGGTCGGCGCAGGCACAATTAATTCTGGGGGATGGTGTCCGATCGCCTCTTTCGCCGTGTAACCAAAAATCTTCTCGGCCGCTGGATTCCAGGCAGTGATTTTTAAGTTTAAATCCCATTCCACAACTGCCAGTGAAGTTTGGCAGAATAAAAAAGATAGCCGCTGCTCCGACGCTTTGAGTTCTTCTTCTGCCTGTTTCCGTTGAGTAATGTCAATCCCTGTTTTGATGATGTACTCAATTTCACCTCGATCATCGACTAAAGCAGTATCTGACCAGGCAATAAGTCTAAGTTGTTGATCTTTACTCACCCAACTGCCTTCATACTGCAGCGGAAAATTACCAGCTTTTAAAGACTCAAAAGTAGTTTTGGCTTGTCTAGCTAAGTCTGAGTTCGGGAACAAGTCCCAAAAGTAGCGCCCCTTCACTTCACTAAACGAGTAATGAGTCATTTGTTCGCAAGCTCGGTTAAAGCGAACGATTTGTCCCTGCGGGTCGAGCACAACTACCAGGGCACCTGCAATTTCAAGAATGGCTGAAACAAAATTGCGTTCCACTTCAACTGCTGTAATCAGTTCCTCTAACTGAGTTGCCATATTGTTAAAGGCGATCGCCAATGTCCCCAATTCGTTTTGGCTGTCGATGTTGACCCGCGTCTCTAATTCCCCCGCACTGAGTTCAGTAGCTGCCGTGGTTAAGCGCTGTAGCGGCACCACAATTTGCCGAATAAATAGATACCCAATGCCAACAGCGACGATCGTCACCAGCGTCAATGAGCCTCCCATAATTGAGAGCATTTGGTAAACGGGAGCATAGGCCTCAGCCGTTGGCAGTTCTACAACCACCGTCCAATTCACGCTCCGAACTAAGGTACTGGCTCCCAATACTTCTACCTGCTTTAGACCCAGATAAACATTAAGGTGCTTAGTATCTTCCGATGCTTTCAAAAATTGAAAAAAGGGACGCTTAGAAATATCTTGAAGCTGAAACGTTTCTGGCTTACTACCCTTTTGAGCAATGAGAAAATTACGCTCATCAACTACATAGACATAACCCGTCTTGCCAACCTCCGTTTGGGAAACAATAAACCAGAGAAAGTTGAGATTTATCTCTGCTAATAGCACCCCATCCACCTCATCTCGATCATTCCGAATCGGAACCGCCATAATTGTTGTTAGTTGGTTGGTTTGAGGATTAATTTCTACAGGACTGACATAATCTTCCTGCTGTTTGAAGGCACGAATAAACAGTGGCGAATTGGCTGGATTTTCTAATTGAAGCGGTTTATAGGGTGAAACTGACGCAACAAATTGTCCCTTCCTATTCAAAATGGCAACGGCTTCATAAGCATCATTATGACGAATCAACCCTTCCAACAGGCTCTGCTGCACTTGAGATTGAAAGTTGGTGAGTCCTTTGACCCTAGCTAAATAGCTCAGTTTTCGTTTCAAGTCATCTAGATAATTATCAATCTGCCCTCCTGCTGTCTGGCTACGCGCTTGTTGGAGCGATCGCGATTGCTGGATCTGGGCCTGAAAGCTGAGGTAGATCAGCAAGCCACCTGTGGGCAGTAAGCTCAGGAGAACCAAAAATATCAAACCATAGCGGAGCTGATGTGCAATAGAAAAGAAGCGTTGCCAGAGATGTGAAGGGGAGCTTTTGGCAATCGGCAGAGCGCGATCGTTGCGTTGATTTTGCATCGGACTTAAGGATCAATATTGGTAAATCAATTAATGCGCGCACTAAGGAGACACATCAATTTGGCCAGTCGTCACAGCTTCTCGGATGGTCTTGAAAGTGTCCTCTTCCTGAGACGTGAGACTACCACGGAAAGGGGCAAAGTCGTAGATCTTTTCCTTGAGCCCAAACTTGTAAAGTTTTCCTTCCCAGCGACCTTGCTGGGTTAACACTGCCACATTTAGCACCAGATTGGGAATGTCCTGCAGAACGCTAGTGAGGACTTTGCCGGGAGCCACTTCATACTGATCCTTTGTCCTACCAATCACAAAGACTCCTGGCTTTTGCGAAACGGCTATTAGGGCGGCTAACCCTGCCTCACCCGCGTTGAAAGTCAAAACATCTACTCCAGAGGCAACCATATCCGTGGCAATTTTGGTGGCTTTTTCCGTATCAACCCAAGAATCGAGAAAAGCAGTCGAGGCTTGAACAGAGGGATTCGTGGCTTTCACTCCCCGCCTAAACAATGCTTCTTCTTCTTGGTAAACGGGATAAGGTTCACCCACAATATAGCCAACTTTATTGCTTTTGGTCTTCATCGCAGCCAAAGCGCCTGTGAGGTATCCCACCTCACCCGATCGAAAAGCAACAGCCCCTAAATTTCTGTTATTCCCTGGATGCGTTGTAATCAGGGCAAATTTCGTGCGTGGAAATTCTTTAGCGAGCTTTTCGGCAGTTGTGGAATAGGCACCACTGGCGGCAATTATCAGGTCATAGCCGGACTGGGCATATTTGCGAATGATAGGTTCACTATTTTCACCGTCAATACTGTCAGTAATGTCTACCTCAGCATTAAATTTATTTTTGATTAGATTCAATCCTTCAAAGCAAGCTTGATCCCAACTTTGGTTGTCTTTGGCGCCTGTGGTGAGCATGGCCACTCTAAAGCTGCTAGAGGTGCTGGCTTCAGGGGCAGAGTCTAGGTTCGGAGTCGATCGACTGCAACTGATCGCAAAAACCAGAGCTAGAGCCGCCAGAGTCATGTGTTTCAAGAGAGATTGAATCAGCATAATAGCTTTTCGCAGCAAGGTTACTTTTTCTACGCCGATAAATTTGTTGAAGGCTATCTCAACCATCTTCAAAACTCTTACTGTAGCTGGGATTTAATGACTCTGACAGATTCAGCGTAAGCTGTCCCGCCTTTAAATTGTATATTCAGGGCGGGCAGGACGCTAGGGCCCCTACTCCCCACAAGACTTTATTTTTTTTTGACATACAATTTAAATGCTGCAACAGTTTAACACTCATTTAAGCTCAAAAACAAGTAAGGACACGGCACTGCCGTGTCCTTACAACTCTAACCTGCAATTAACCGAATTTGTTTGCTCTTACTTAACAAACAGCATTTCTTGATAAGTAGGCAGAGGCCACAAATCATCAGCCACTTCACCTTCCAGGGCATCCGCATACTGGCGAACCTCATCCATCAAAGGACGAATTGTTTGCGAAGCATATTGCATATGGTCTTCTGTCGAAGCAAAATCGTGCTTGCTCAAAGCCGCGCTCAATTTGCTCGTAGTATCCATCATGGACTTAACTAGCACCGCTACTTTTTCGGCACTTTCCTTTTCCATTTCAATTCCAATCTCTTTCAATTTAGAAATCGTGCCGGAAAGTTCAGCTAAATACCTCAAAGCTGCGGGGTAAACAATGGTTTTTGCCATGCTGATTACCAGTTTTGCTTCGACTTCAATTGCCAGCAAATACTGCTCAGCATAAACATCGTAACGGCTTTCCAATTCAACTGGAGTCAGAACACCTGTCTTTTCAAACAAGTCTTCAATGTATCCTTCCTTCAACACGGGTAAAGCATCTGCCGTAGTCCGCAAGTTAGCTAAACCCCGTTCCTCAACGGCCATTTTGTGCCATTCTTCGGAATAGCCGTCGCCACCAAATACAACCGCACCGTGCTCGTCCATCACTTCTTTGAGAATGGTTTGGATGGCAGCATTCAGTTCAGTTCCCTTAGCCAAATCGCTTTCTAATTTGTTAGCAATCCAGTCCAAAGAATCTGCAAGAATTGTATTCATCGCCACCAGCGGCCCGGAAACAGACTGACCGGAACCTACGGCCCGGAATTCAAACCGGTTTCCAGTAAAAGCAAAGGGCGAAGTCCGGTTTCTGTCTCCAGCATCCTTCATGAAAGTAGGCAATGTTTCTACACCTAAGTTCATAATTCCCCGACCTTTAGAGTCCTTAACTTCTCCCCGGCTAATTTGCCCGAAGATATCTTCTAATTGCGAACCCAAATAGACAGAGATAATTGCTGGTGGAGCCTCATTTGCACCCAATCGGTGGTCGTTGCTGGCAGTAGCAACTACCGCGCGCAATAGCGGCCCGTATTTGTGAACTCCGCGAATCACAGCGCCGCAGAACACTAAAAATTGTATGTTCGAGTGCGGTGTATCGCCTGGGTCTAATAAGTTGCCTTGGGTGGCATTCCCTACCGACCAGTTGACGTGTTTGCCGGAACCGTTAATGCCGGCGAAAGGCTTCTCGTGCAGCAAACACATAAAACCGTGTTTCTTCGCAGTGTTGCGGAGAATTGTCATGGTTAATTGTTGGTGGTCGCTGGCGACGTTTGCAGCTTCAAAAACTGGTGCAATTTCAAACTGACCGGGAGCTACTTCGTTGTGGCGGGTTTTGGCAGGAATTCCCAGCCGGTACATTCTTTCTTCTACTTCCTGCATGAAGACTTGAACGCGCTCTGGAATCGCTCCAAAATAGTGGTCGTCAAATTGCTGACCTTTGGCAGGAGGTTTGCCAAACAGGGTGCGACCTGCTAGCAGTAAATCGGGGCGGTTGTTGGTGAAATTGGCATCTACCAGGAAGTATTCTTGTTCGGAACCGCAACTGGAATTTACCGGAGCAACTTCGGTATTGCCTAATAGCTTTAACACTCGAGTTGCTGCTTTGTTCATGGCGGCAATGGAACGCAAAAGCGGCGTTTTCTTGTCTAAGGCTTCACCTGTCCAGGAGATGAAAACAGTAGGAATGCACAATGTCATGCCGTTGTCTGTTTCCATGACATAAGCAGGGCTGGTGACATCCCAGGCTGTATATCCGCGAGCGGCGGCGGTGGAACGGATGCCGCCGTTGGGGAATGAGGAACCATCGGGTTCGCCTTGTACGAGAACTTTCCCTGCAAATTCTGAGATGACGGAACCGTCGCCTTGCACTGAGATGAAACCGTCGTGTTTTTCGGCGGTGCCGTTGGTTAGCGGGTAGAATACGTGGGCGTAGTAGAGGGCGCCTTTGGAAATAGCCCAATCTTTCATTGCTACTGCAACTACATCAGCTACGGAAGCATCGAGTTTTTGGCCGGTTTGAACGGTGTTTTTTACTGATTTGAAAATGCTTTTGGGCAGACTTTCTTGCATCTTGCTCAGAGTAAAAACGTCTGTTGCCCACATATCTTCTAGCCGCTTGGGAGGCCGACTAGGCATCAGTTTGCGGTTGACGATTTGAGAAATTGCTTGAACGCGCGATTCGTTTCCACTCATGGTTATTTTTATTGGTATTGCGGGACGAGTAGTTGAGAAAAAATAGATGTTAGCAAAAGTCTAACGATTGACGAATATGTTGGATTTACCTAAGATTTTGCACCATTCTCAATAACGGGCAAGATGCCCGTTCCACAAGAGATCAATTTTCTCGCTTCACAGGCCGTCCAGCCTGTTCATAAAAGGCTAATTGAGAATGGTGCAACATATGAGATTTACCCAACATTTTTTGTCAAAGCTAACTTTTGCGAGAATGCCTTTTTTGGCAGGCTCTACAAGATTGGATGAGCGAGGCGCAATCACTTCGCCGTCCACCGGGCGTGAGAATCCAGTGTGAGATGCGGTTGGATTTCGGTTATTAGCAAGAAGATAGATGGCAAGAGCCTGTACAAACTTGAGTCAACATTATAGATGTCTGCACTGCACAAATTTAGTAATTAATCTTTACCCTGGTCAGCTCAAAAATTTTGTGCGAATCAATTCCGATGAATTCAGGTCAAAACTACTTATGGTTTTTAACGGTTCGACGATCGATAAATCGCAGTCCAGCAAACAACGCACTCGTTTAGGAGTTTTGGAGAATTATGGAGAGTACACAATCTACACTTGGAGAGTTTAAACAATCATTAACCAAATAAATGTATTGTAGGCTACAGAATTTTAGGTTTTTTTCAGAAAGGTCGATCGCACCAAGCGCACAAAACCGCAGGGTTTCAGTGTAACAGGACGCGGGGCGCTCAAACTAAGGGCGATCGTACTCGCATAGGGCATAGGGCATAGGGCATAGGGCATAGGACATAGGGCATAGGGCATAGGGCATAGGGCATAGGGCATAGGGCATACCTCACTTTCTTAAGAACTGCTATATGATAAATAAAGTCTGGCAACTCTTCTAAAAGTTGGTGCGACAATTTGCCGTAGAAATCTTTACGAGATTTGGGAACTTATTAAACTGTTATAGCCGCAGTTTATTGAGCATAAATGAGTAAGTTGATAGTTTTTATTTAACTCGTTGGTAATCAGAAGACTTCAGAGTATGAGCCAAAAAGCGTTCTGTGTAGTACAAAGCTAATTGATTGCTCGGGCCATTAAAAACTGCATCAAAAGCGTGTTCAGCCCAAGGAATTTCGAGCAAAATAGCCGGTGAAGCGAAGCTATCCCGTAGGGAATCGCCCGTGGCTCGCAATCGTTGGTAGAGCGATCGACCAAACTTGGGCTGAACGATATGGTCGCGACCTGCATAAACCAGTAGAGAAGGGGGAAGATTCGGTTTAATATAATTGATGGGAGAAGCCCGACGGTAAAGCTCGTTGAGTTCGTCTGGCGTTCCTCCCAGAAAGGCACGCAAGACGGCTCGAACATTTATGGCATCAGGAAAAGGTGGGTCATTGTATCCCCGGATCAGGTCATTTGGCCCGTAATAGTTGACCACGGCTCGAACTGGAAGCACACTAGAATTATAAGCAGTTAGCATTGCTAAATGGGCACCTGCAGACCTTCCCATCAGAGCAATGCGATCGAGATCGATGTCCCAATCAGCAGCATGAGTTTTGATATAGGAAAGAGCGGCTTGTACGTCCTCAAGCTGAGCAGGAAATCGATACTTGGGAGCGTGGCGGTAAGCAATTGCAACCACACAATAGCCTTGGGCGGCCATATAACGGCTGAATTCCTCATTGGAATCGGGATTGCCTCTTTGCCAAGCTCCCCCGTAGAGTGTGATAATCGCCGGATATTTGCCAATTTGCATCGGCCGGTAAAGGTTTAATTGTAGTGAAACTCCGTCAGGTTTGGCAAATCCAATAGCCCGATCGATCCTAACCTCTCTGATGGGAATTCCTCGGAAGGCATCTGCGAGGATAAACGGTTGAGGGCGTAGCTGCGCGCGATGGGCTTGAGGAAGGGCTGCTAAATAGTTTTCCCCTAAAACTGCTTGCATTTGGGTAGCTATCGCTGTATTGGCTGCTGGGAACTGCATCAGGGGAAGCAGGCCCAGGATGAGGGCGAACAGGTTACAAATGAGTAAAATAATGTAGACTTTGCCTTGATGCCGTCTGAGCAGGTTCAGCAGAAGGGCGATCGTATTGATACCAACCAACCAAGGACTGATTTCTGGTGCTCCCACCGCCAAAGGGTACAGGAACATCGTGGGTGCTGGTACGATGATCCAGAGACTGAGAAATAGGGCGATCGTACTCAGGAACCAAGAAATAAATGGCGTGACTAAGAATGCTGCTAATAAGGGTAACTTTTTGCGGTTATTCTTGTGGATCATCGGATTTTCGCAGCCTAACTTTTAATCAGTTTAAATTAATCTGGTGGTTTTTATTGGTAATATCATGTCCGGTCGAGCGACCGCGATTTTTGTAGGGGCGGGTTCACCAACAATACCGGCCAATAATTGACCATCTCAAAAACCCGCCCCGACCGGGATATTAGAGTTAATTGATCGGACATGATATAAGTCGATCGCCTCTGGCATTACCAAACCAGCAGCTTCATTGACTCCGACATCCTGCGGCGAGCGAAAATGCTTTGCATCGTTCTATTTTCTTCTTTGGGGTTGTTCGCTGTTTCTGGGAATGTTAAGCTGAGGTTGTCCCGCTAAACTAGCTTTATGGGCTGTTATATCATGTCCGATCGATTGACCATAATATCCCGGCCGGGCGGGTTTTTGAGATTGTCAATTATTAGCAGATATTGTTGGTGAACCCGCCCCTACCTGATTTCGGGCGAAGCGAAGCGGAGGGAATCGACCGGACATGATATTACTCATCAAAAGTTTGGCTATTATTCCAATTTTGGTATTTAGACAGGACTTAGGCACGGGTGTCGAGAAACCGGGTTTTTTTACGAGTCTACTTCTTCGTGGCGCTAGGCGATTCCCAATAAAAAAACCCGGTTTCTTTACTGACTCGTTAAGCCTCGAAGTTTATCTCGAAAATAACAGAAGCTTGGTGACAAATTCTTATCTACGTCCATGTGGGGAGGAATATTGTTAGCCCAGTTTGTCTTCTCTAAACCAATTGCTTGCCCACCTTGTTGAGATAAGTTTTGTACACCACCGGAAAACACCGCCTCAGCTAACTTCTCCCATGTACCACAGATACTATCATTGGTGTAAGAATTTAGGACTGCTTCTTTTGCTCTCGGATAAGCTGCCTTAACTGCTGCTAAATCGCCTAGATACCATGCTTCTCCTTCTTCAATTGCTATGCAAAATTGCGTCTTTGGCGGAGGATTACACTTATCTACAATATCTAGTAGTTCTTTGCGAAACGTACTGAGGCATCGGTTATCTAGATCGCAAATTACAATGAGGACAAAAGAGTAATCAGGACAGTCAGATAATGTTTTACCCCATCCTTGAACAATTTTCGGAAGTAGGTCGAGCAAAATTCGTTTTTTTGCATCAGAAGTAGAGTTTATATCTTTAGGAACCTTATGCCCAAGTCCTTTGTAAGAACTGATCTTAAATGTGTGTTCGGTGCTAATAATCTTTGGGATAAGAATTTCAAGAGCCGTTTTTCCAGAAATATCCTCGACAAGTATCTCAAAGTGCATTTATTCACCTTTTATCTAGATAATCGCTGTACCAAAGTCCGCCAAGGGGCAATCCTTCAGAAACAAGGTTATTAATGAGAGGGTCTTGGCTAGCTCGTCTGATTGTAGAAAAACCATCCTCGCCCTTTTCAAGTACCCAAACCTCTTCAGGGTTAAGAGCATCTACAAAATAGGGTTGATGTGTTGTAACAAATACTTGCGATCTTTTTCGAGCTGTAGCGTGTTCTCGAAATTCTCGGACTAGAGTTTCTAAAAGCTTATGGTAAAGTCCGTTTTCGGGTTCTTCTATGCACAAAAATGGCGGTGGTGAGGGGTCTTCTAAAAGAAGGAGATAGGCAAATACCTTCAGTGTTCCGTCTGACATTTGTTGAGCATAAAATGGTTCTTGAAAACCTCGATCGTTGAACTGCAGCAGAAGTCTACCGTCTGGACTTTTAGCGGTGCTAATCTTTGCCACGCCTGGAATCTTACTAGATATTTTTTGCAGAATTGATTGGAATTTCTTAGGATGCTCTCTCTCCATAAATTGAACCACATTTCCTAGATTATCTCCATGAATATTCAAATGTTTTTGTGGCCCAGCCAGAGGTAAGCTACGGGCAGCGTCTGGTGTGAAATAGCTGAGATACCATCCTTCGATAAATCTACGAAATGCGGAAATTCTTGGGTGTTGTTTGAGCGCTCCCAAAGTAGCAATTCCCAGTTTTCGCTTGTCGTCAAGTTCAACTATTTCCTTTTCTTTACTTTCTTCTGATCTCTCACCTATTTGGATTTCTTCTATTAAATTGTTTACATCAAATTCTCCTCGATCTTCATCAACTAGCTGACCTCCTTCTTCACCTTTCCATGCTAAGCCCTTACCTTCATTCAGAATCAAAAAAGAATAAGGTTGTCCTTTTTTTTCGTTTTTTCTCCGTTGTCTAAGTCTTTCTTTTTTTACATACGGTCTTTCAGAAGAGTCAAGGTCTATTGCCAAATCATAGGTGATTGGTCGAGCGTTACGATCCTCTTTATAGTAAATCTGAAACTCAACACTTCCCTTTTGTCCTTGGGATCGAATTCTCTCAAAACCTCCCCGCCCACGGGCATCACAGGCTTCTTCGACTCCCCCTTTTAAGCAGTCTGCAAGAAAGCCAAAAGTGTCAAAAAGCGTGCTCTTCCCAACACCATTTTTACCGATAACGGCTGTCATTGGCGTTAGTTCCTCGGCATTTTGCGTATTCCACAGCTTGCCCATAGTAATATCACGCAGCGAGCGGTAATTTATTACCCTAAATCCTTCTATTTTTGCCACTTAAGTTCCTCTGCTTCATTAGGAATGTTATAAGTTACTCTAACCATATAACAATTCAGTAACTCTAACATTATACTTGATTTTACTTAAGCCGATCGCCCATAATGCTCGGTCTTAACCCACTCGGATCGCAGTAGTTGTTCTGGATAATCTCCTAGCACATAAGTTGGCGGTGATTGAACCGTTGATGCAAGCGGCTGGTTAAGCGTGTCCTGAATTTATCACCCTCCCAGGATCGATCGAATAAACATTACTTAATTTTTGCTTTTGCGGCCCTAGATTCCACTGTGAATCCTGGAATATCTTGCAGTTCAGTTTCGCTCAAACTGTACTGTTCGCAAACCAAACTCAAACGAGTGCCGGTACTTTTAACGGCGTTGACAGAGTGAGTCAAATCTCCTTGAAAATAGATTAGCGAGTTGGCTTGTGGCTTAATCTGGCCGACTTGCTGTTTGTTGCGCCGCAGTATCAATTCTCCTCCTTGCAAGTTCGGCGGTACTTGCACGTATAAAACGCTGACGGCTGCGGGAGGTTCAACTGTTTTGCAGTACGATCGCAAAGATCGATCGATATGCGGATCGACGCGGGAACCTTCACCCAGCAACAAAGGGTTGAGGTAAAAAGCATTGCATTCAGGCAGTAATGCTTGGTCTAGATAGGGTTTGAACAAAGGGAACCGCCGTTCTACTTCGGCGATTTCCGAACGTTGAAACACCACGGAAAACCCTTTTGTGCCAATGAAATCGCGGTTGAGGTTGTTGATTGCTAGATAAGGGGAGGCTAGAATTGCTCCTCGCAAGTCGTTGAGGTAGTCGATCGAGAAAGCGTTAGGATGTTGACTATAGTATTTCAAGGCACTCAAAAATCATCAAAGTTCAAGGAAACAGCAGATAGAAATGTAGCAATCGCTCAGACTTGGGATTGCTTCGTTTCTCGCAATGAGATAATAATGTTTATTTGTGTCCGCGTACTTAAGTCAAAGGTTTTTCTTAACTGCGGGCGATCGCCCGGAAGTCTCGCAACCGACTAGCAACGGCAGAATATCAGTATACAGGCGATCGTTGTGGTGATTCGATTATATTTGCAGTTTAATTATACATGATGCTGCTGGGAAGCCGATCGCCCATTTATTTTAACTTGTCCAATTGCAGGGGCGATCGCAATTTCCGCGATCGCATCCGGCCTCTGTTTTATCACCGATTTCTTGAGTTTGCTAGCTGGAAAACAGATGCGTGTTGCTGGTGTATAGGAAACATCTTGCTAAAACCAGCAATCCGTGCATTAGGTAAAACTGCTGGGAGGGCGATCGACAATATCTAACTGGCGAGAGAACGTTAATAAAGTTTACAATTAGAGAATGTGGTCTAAGAAATACCAGCAGTCGCAACAGTTACTCAGTAATTATTTCAGATTAAATTAACATTTCACAGTGGAAAAAAGCCAAGCTGCCAGCTATAATTAAAGAGTAAGGGAAAAAAAATAACTCGCTGAAACGATAACGATATGGCAACAACATTGTACGAAAAAATGGGTGGAGAGCCAGCCATTAAAGAGATAGTCGATGATTTTTACCGCGATGTTTTGGCTGACGAGATAGTGAGCCACTTCTTCGATCATACAGACATGGAAAAGCAGCGCCGCCATCAAACTGCTTTTATCTCCTATGCCCTTGGCGGCACCAAGCAATACTCAGGCCGTTCAATGGAGAAAGCACACGCAGGTTTGAATTTACAGCCTGAACACTTTGATGCAATTGTGAAGCATTTGACCGATGCAATAGTTGCCCACGGCGCGTCCCAAGAGGATCTCGATGAAGCGCTAGGTAAGATCGCGACTTTGAAAGAGGCTGTTTTGTACAAGTAAAATCGAGTGAAGGCAAGAGGGTTTTTGCAGCCACTAGAAGAGTGATAAAAGTGGAGATTTCGTAAGGGTGAAGCGAAAGCTCCACTTGGTTTTGTGTCGGATATAATGAACCGCTTTCGAGGCGAAGGAAGAGAAAAATTCACAATTGAGGCGTTATCAAGAACAGGCAAGATACCTGTTCCACAAGAAAATTTAGTCTTTGTGGAACAGGCATCTTGCCTGTTCATAAAGCCTGATTTAAAATGAAAAATGGTACAAAGGCTCAGTTATTTTCCACTTAATTTATGGATACCTGTTTCATTTTTTATAGTAGCTTATTCGTTATCAAGAACAGGCAAGATGCCTGTTCCACAAGAAAATTTAGTCTTTGTGGAACAGGCATCTTGCGTTATCAAGAACAGGCAAGATGCCTGTTCCACAAGAAAATTTAGTCTTTGTGGAACAGGCATCTTGCCTGTTCATAAAGCCTGAGTTAAAATAAAAAATGGTGCAAATGCTCAGTTATTTTCCACTTAATTTATGGATACCTGTTTCATTTTTTATAGTAGCTTATTCGGCTAGCCACGGTATTGCTGAAGTATATTTTACCGCATTTTTCCATCTACTTGAAATGCTGACAATTTATATTCTTCCTTTAGCTAGATGACGGCAGTCAAGTGCGGCTTGCACTATCGGTTTACTAATTGCCAATTACCAAATCGTATATGCCGCAATACTTCGGAAATCTCCAAACTACTGAACAGCCTTGGTCAACAATCGGTTCGGTAGAATCTATCAATAAGACCGACGATCGCACAATTCACTTCAACTGTACCAATTCCTCCCTAAATATCAGCATCCTCGCACCGAATTTAATCCGAGTGCGAATGTCCCCAAACCCCCCCCAACTAGGGCGGGCACGCAGGCACCGCCCCTACAAGGGGGAGGAAGAAATTATAGACCAACCCCCCCTTAATAAGGGGGGGCTAGGGGGGGTAGAAAGCCGATCGCACTCAATAACCGTCCCTGACGAAGAGTGGGAAATTATACCATTTGAAGTGCGAGAAACAGACGAAAAAATAGAAATTGAAACCGCACAAATATTGATTTCCGTAAAGCGCGATCGCACTTCCATCGAATGCTTCGACAAATCGGGAAAACCCTTTGCTAGCGACTGCGATCGCAATATGGGATGGCGCGCAGGCGCAACCGCAGGCTGGAAGCGCATCGAAGCAGACGAACACTTCTACGGTTTCGGCGAACGCACCGGCTTTCTCGACAAACTCTCCGAAGTCAAGACAAACTGGACAACCGACGCCCTCGACTACAATTCCCTCACCGATGAAATGTACCAGGCGATCGCATTTTACATCGCCATGAATCCCGATCGCGCTTACGGCATCTTTTTCAACACGACATTTTGGAGTCAATTCGACATCGGCGCCCAACAACCGGGAGTTTTGCGGATGGAAACCAGAGGCCCGGAACTCGACTACTACATCATTTACGGCCCGGAACCCGCCCAAATTCTCGCCACCTACACGCAGTTAACCGGCCGGATGCCGCTTCCGCCAAAATGGGCGCTGGGATACCACCAATGCCGCTGGAGCTACGAATCCGAGGACGTTGTGCGCGAGTTGGCGAAGGAATTTCGCGATCGGGCGATTCCCTGCGATGTCATCCACCTCGACATCGACTATATGCGCGGCTACCGCGTTTTTACCTGGAGCCCGAAGCGTTTCCCCGATCCCGCGAAACTGATCGCAGACTTGAAAGCAGCGGGTTTTAAGGTTGTCACGATTGTCGATCCCGGTGTCAAGTACGAACCGGAAGCAGATTATGAGATATTCGATCGCGGTGTGGAGAATGACTATTTCGTTCGCACCGCAGAGGGAAAGCTATTCCACGGTTACGTTTGGCCGGACAAAGCGGTGTTTCCCGACTTCCTGCGGCCGGAGGTGCGCCAGTGGTGGGGCGAATTGCACAAAACTCTGACAGATGTTGGGATTGCGGGGATTTGGAACGACATGAACGAACCTGCGATCGCCGAACGGCCTTTTGGTGACGGCGGCGAACACATCAGCTTTCCCCTGGATGCACCGCAAGGCCCGGAATCCGATCGCGCTACCCACGCGGAAACCCACAATTTGTATGGGTTGATGATGGCGAAAGCTTGTGCTGAGGGGTTGCAAAAAGTGCGATCGGGCGATCGATCTTTTGTGCTGACGCGATCGGGTTTTGCGGGCGTTCAGCGTTACTCCTCGGTGTGGATGGGCGACAATCAATCGCAGTGGGAACACTTAGAAATGTCGCTACCAATGCTTTGCAATATGGGGCTTTCCGGCGTGGCGTTTGTCGGTTGCGACATCGGCGGTTTTGCGGGGAATGCAACGGCTGAATTGTTCGCGCGGTGGATGCAGGTGGGGATGCTGTATCCCTTTATGCGCGGTCATTCGGCAATGAGTACGGCGCAGCACGAACCGTGGGTTTTTGGCGATCGCACTGAGAAGATTTGCCGCGAATACATCAATTTGCGCTATCAGTTGTTGCCTTATATTTACACGTTGTTTTGGGAAGCTGCGACGACGGGAACGCCGATTTTGCGACCGCTACTATATCACTTTCCGCGCGATCGCACAACTTATCACCTTTACGATCAAGTATTACTCGGCCCGTCGCTGATGGCTGCACCTGTTTACCGGCCGGGAGTTGAGCATCGCGCCGTGTATTTGCCGGAGGGGACTTGGTACGATTGGTGGACGGGTGAATGCTATCAGGGCCCGATGCACATTTTGGCTTATGCACCTTTGGAGAGAATGCCGCTTTACGTGCGGGGCGGGGGCATAATTGCGATCGCACCTGTGAAGCAATTTGTCAGCGAAGAACCCCTTGAGTCATTGAAAATGCGAATTTGGCCCGGAAGCGGTGAATGGACGCTTTATGAGGACGATGGACACAGTTTTGAACATGAAAAAGGTGTCTGGGCTACGACTAATTACAAGGTGTATTTGGAAGGGGAAAAAATCATCGTTGAAATTGCCGCGCGCGAGGGTCAATTTTTGATATCAGAACGCGAAGTTATTGTGGAAGTTGTTGGCGTTGGCGAACAGCGATTTACAGATGATGGTACGGTGCGGCGTTTGACATTTTGATAACTTTGGCATAAAGCGGTTTATGCTATGGTGGGATTGATTCAGGGCGATCGCTCGATCTGGCAGAGTTTGAGATGGAAAGGGCGATCGTATCCTGAAAATCTGGTCAGCCTGTGATTCCGGTGTGGTGCGATCGAATTCATCAGTCGGTAGCAAAGATGTTAGCGGGGTAGAGAAATCCCAAAAAAACAGCCAACAAATTCGGCAAAGGGGTTGGATAAATTGTAAACCTGTCAAGATTGTGGACTATCGCGGAATTGAAAGTTTGAAAATTATTCGATTGCAGCCAGGCTTTTTATTTTCGCCAATTCAAACCTTACTCAACAAATGGAGGAATAAACCATGCTAATAGAAGAATATTTTGAATTTTTAGCCGAGGATGACATTCGAGTAAAAGGGACAAGAGTAGGAATAGAAAGCATCCTCTATGAATATATTTATCATCAACGTTCACCAGAGGAAATCATCAAACACTTTTACACTTTGACCCTGGATCAAATTTACGCAACAATCCTGTATTATTTAAACAATAAAGCCGTCTTAGATAAATATATCGAAGACTGGCTAGAATGGTCACACCAACAAAGAAAAGCCCAACAATTAAACCCTCATCCAGCTTCGATTAGACTGCAAAAAATTAAGGAAGAAAGAACTAAAAAAAATGGTCCTCAAGTATCTAATGGATGAAAATATTGACCCGGTTTATCCTACTCAAATTCGGAGTAAACAAGTAGAATTAATTATTCGGGTCATTGGCGAACCTTTTATACCAGCCAAAGGAACTAAAGACCCTGAAATTTTAGAATGGTGTGAAAAATATGACTTTATCCTAGTCACGAATAACCGTAAATCTATGCCTGTTCACTTGAACGATCATTTGCAAGCCAATCGTCATATTCCTGGAATATTTATTTTAAATGCGAATTTAAGCGTTGGGCAAAACATAGAGGAATTAATTTTGATTGCCGAATGTTCTTTTCTCAATGAATATCAAGATCAAATTATTCATCTACCTATCACTAAAGAGGTTTCCTGATGACTCAAGCTATACCCAAGTTAATAACTTTTGATGACTTCCTGGAATGGAAGCCAGAAAAAGGACACCATGAACTACATAACGGAGTTATTGTTGAAATGCCCAATCCAACTGGTAAACACTCAGCGATTGCCGGTTTTCAGTCGCTCGAATTGGGCTTTGAAATCAGGCGATTGCAACTTCCTTACTTTATTCCCAAGGAATGTACAATTAAATTTAGCGATAACTCTGGCTACGATCCTGATGTAATTGTATTAGATAAACAAGCTGTAGAAGCCAATGAGCCTCGATGGGAAAGAGAATCAGTCATCACTCAGGGAAATTCCGTTAAATTAGTTGTTGAAGTTGTCAGCACTAATTGGCGGGATGATTATGCCCACAAAATGATTGACTATGAAGCACTAGGCATTCCTGAATATTGGATTGTAGATTATTTGGGTTTAGGTGGTAGCCGTTATATTGGTTCTCCGAAACAGCCGACTTTATCAGTTTATCAGCTAGTAGATAGCGAGTATCAAATTAAGCTGTTTCGAGGAGATGAAAGGGTTGAATCGGCAGTGTTTCCAGAGTTGAATTTGACCGCAAAGCAAATTTTTAACGGTGGGTCAGTGTAATGCACTGATAAATTTTCAACCAACCTGGGCGTGAGGATAAAGAAATAGAAATTATGTCATCATCATTTACAATGATTAACCGAGCATCTGGTATAATCTACATAAATAACTTAGATGAACTTTTATTATCACCACATTTACGGGAGAACCCTATCACCTAGCTAATTTGTTGCTTGTGGCTGCCCAAAAATCACAAAGTTAATGATTTGGAGAGAAATAGAATGTCTACAAGAATTGAAGAAGTTAAGAAGCAGTTATCTAGTCAAAATGAGCAAGAAAGACTTGCTGCTTTATCAGAGACTCTCAATTATGGTCAACAAGGTTTAGAACTTTTGATTGAACAGTCAATCAAAGATCAATCAGACAGAGTTAAACAATTTGCCTACAGAGTTTTTCGTGGTGATAATTCTTATTTGAGGACAAATACACCTGAAAGCTTAACACCTTGTCCAACAGATGTTATTACGTCTCTGGCAATAAGCCCCGATAATACTATTTTAGTAGGAGGGAGTTGGAAAAATATTTGGGTATGGGATTTGCAAACGGGGGGAATAATTCGTAGTATTGAAGGACATTCGCACTGGGTTTTGTCTGTGGCTATTAGTCCTGATGGAAATACATTAGTTAGCGGAGGTGCAGATAAAACTATTAAGGTATGGAATTTAAAAACAGGGCAGGTTATTCGGACGCTCAATGGTCATTCTAGTTGGATTACTGCTGTTGCTATCGCTGCTCATGGCAAAATTGTTAGCGGTAGCGCAGATAAAACCATCAAAATATGGGAGCTAAATACAGGTAAGCTAAGTAAAACCATAAAAAATGAAAAGGAACTATTTTGTGTTTTGAGCTTATGTATTAGCCATGATGGAAAAGTCATCGCTTGTGGAAGCACTAATAATAAAATTACATTATGGAATTTAGATAGCGGTCAACTCATAGGCAGTATTGAAGGGCATTCGGCTTGGATTCAATCTTTAAGTATTACTTCAAGCAACACAACCTTAATTAGTGGAAGTCGTGATGGGGTTATCAAATTTTGGCAATCCAAAACTGAAGAAGTGTCTTCAAATCAATCAGCTTCAGTTTTGGGGAAAGGTTTAGTAGATGTAGCAGCTACTGTAGCGGGATTTTCATTAGGAGGGCCTATAGCTGTCGGGGCTTGGGTTTTAGGTAGAGTTATTGTTGGCGCATTAGATAATAAAGATTTGTCTACGTTACCTCTTCAAAATTTAGAATGCACCAAGACTTACCCAAATAATCAATCAATTAATTCTTTAGATTGTAGTGTCGCTCAAAATATACTTGTAGTAGGTTTTTCCAAAGAGATTAAAATCTTTGATTTAAAAGATTATAGAATCATTTACACTCTACCAGAACAACCGGGTTTTATTAGCTCTGTAGTTGTTAGTCCTAATGGAAAAATTCTTGTCATTGCGGGTAAAGATTGGGTAACATTGTTAGAAGCAAAAACCGGAAAGGCACTCCATGCTATTAAGGGTTGTTCTTACCCAAAATTAAGCAAGATTGTTATTATTGTAGAACCTCCCCTACAACTTCTCTATGGTCAATCTAAACGTTTTACAGTTAAAGGTTATGACCAGAATAATATAGAGATGAACCTTAACAATAAAGATGTTAAATGGAAAAGTGCCGGTGGTGCAATAGAACAGGGTTTATTTACCGCAGGTCAAAGAGAAGGAAGATTTGAAGTTAAAGCAAAGATAGGCATTTTTGAGGCTTCTGTCCCAATTACTATTATTCAGCCTCCTAGAATCACTGATATTTCTTTGGCTCCCTCTAGTATTACTTTAGAGTTTGGTAAAACGCAACAATTCACAGCACAAGTTTTAGATCAACGCAGAAATCCCATGCAGGAAACTGTATTATGGGAAGTAAGCGGAGGGGGAAAAATTGACCAAAATGGCAATTTTATAGCTGGAAGCAAGCAAGGTAAATTTGAAATCATAGCTTCAGTTAGTTCAATTCGTCGAATTATTCCAATTACGATTATTGAACCTCCGAGACTAGCAAAACTAATTATTATATCTTCAATACCTCAATTAGAGTTTGGTCAGAGCTTTCTGTTTCGAGTTAAAGGAGTAGATCAGTATGATAACAACATACAAACTGGGAAAATTACTTGGTCAGCAAGTAGCGGAGGTGGAACAATTAACCAAAATGGCAATTTTATAGCTGGAAGCAAGCAAGGGAATTTTGAAATTATCGCTTCAGTCCGTTCTATTCTTCGAGTTATCCCCATTACGATTATTGAACCTCCGAAGCTAGCAGAACTAATTATTACCTCCTCAACATCTCAATTAGAGTTTGGGCAGAGTTTTCAGTTTCGAGTAAAAGGTGAGGATCAGTATGGTGACAACATAAATATTGGGCAAATAGCCTGGAGTACAACGGGCGGGTCAATTCAGAATAATGGAATGTTCCGCGCTAGTTATCAAGAGGAGAAAATAACTGTTACTGCTACTCTGGGAGAAATAAGCGTTTCTGCTGATGTCACTATAGTTGAACCACCAAAACTAACGACATTAGTAATTTCACCAAAGGAAGTAAAAATAGCTCCTGGACAACCTCAAAAATTCCAGCTTCTGGGTTTAGATGAGTGGGATCGTGACATCGCAATTGGGCGGATAGTTTGGCAAGCAACAGGTGGTACGATTGACCAAAATGGCAATTTTATAGCTGACATAAATGCTAAAGGTAAGTTTAGAGTAACTGCTACTTCCACGGAATACAATATTACTACCTTTGCTGATATTACAGTAATTACGATATTGAGAAAATTATCTATTTTTCCCAATGAAGCAGCACTTAAACCTGAAGAAAATTTCACTTTTGATGTTATAGGATTTGATCAACAAGATGAACCAATACAAATTCATCAATTAGATTGGCAATGTACTCAAGGGGGAAGAATTAACGGCAATGGAATTTTTATAGGAGGTTATGAAAAGCGTGAAGTTACGGTTAATGCTACAGTCGAACGAATTACTCAATCAGTTAAAGTTACGTTGCTCCCAGTTTTAAGACGATTAGAGATTTATCCTCAAAAAGTAGTAAAGCTCAAGCCGGGTGAATGCCAAAAATTTATAGCAGTAGGCTTAGACCAATATGGCAATCGAATAGATACTGGAAAAATATCTTGGGAAACAACAGGTGGAAAAATTGACCAAAACGGTAATTTTACTGCGGATAATAATGCGAAAGGTACATTTAAGGTAACAGCTAATGTTACTGAAATATCGGAATCTGGGGTAAGGACTAAACTCTTAATCTTGGGAATATACATGAGGCTTTTATATCGTGTATTTTCATTGGTTAATTTTACCCAAAGTAATTTCATCCTCAAGTCGGCTGTCGAGCTTCTAAAAAGTAATTTTACGACTGGTCAACAAACAGAACAAGCAGAAAATACAGAAACAGATTTTACAAATGAAGAAACCGATATCCTTGGTTTCGATATAGAAGCGTGGTTACAGAAAAACATCTTTAAGATTGTCGCTCGGATTCTCGACTTGGCTGGTCAACTATTTATTAATGCAGCTAAGATTAGTGCTTCTGTTGAAGTTATTGTAGTTCCTGTATTGAGACGATTAGAAATTTATCCTAAAGAAGTACAACTTAAGCTTAATCATAATTTAACTTTTACTGCTAGAGGATTTGATCAGCAAGGGGATCTGATGATGCCTGGGAATATCATCTGGCGTGCCACAAGTGGCAATATAAATTCAGATGGTAAATTTATCGCTGGAAAAAGTATAGGTCAAGTTACAATAACGGCCAATTTGGGAGAGATTTATGATTCTGCATTTATAAATGTATTAACCTCTCTACTTGATCCCAGGCCTATAGATAAAATTGATCCGGATGATGAACCAGATGATGAACAAGATAATGATTTTATTGATCCCGATATCTTCAGATGTAACTCTATAGTGTTAAAGGATTATTATGATTACGATAATTTTCCGAATAAAATCGAGCAGTGGTTTTACAGAAGCCAGCTTTTTTACGATGGGTATACTATTAATTACGTAAGTTATGATAATTATACTGATTATTTAACCTATATGGACACTAGGAACTTTTTAGAGTATCTAATGGACGACTAAAATTTTAGTTGATGAATAAAATACCCGGATTAACAGAGTAAACTAACTAAGGCATTTAATTTTAAAGGCTTGGCAAACAGCTAATAAATACTGTTATAATAAACCGTCCGGGGATGACTATACCCGACACATACCCACAAACTATGCAAGCCATCCAAATTACCACCTTCCAAGCTCTGTGGCGCAGCTTGGGCCTGATAATCAAAGCCGCACCAATAGAACTCCGCAATTTAATATTACTCAACATCATCGGCGGTGCTGCACCCTCTGCCGTGCTATTTTTAGATAAATTAATCATTGATGAAGTATCTCGGTTGCTGTCGCAAACTCAAACAGCACAGCCCTTTGCTTTGATGCTTTCCCGGCCAATATTGCTGTGGAGTATTGGCGGAGTCTTAAGTCTCAAGTTAGTCGGCGATGCCCTAGACACAATGAACTCTTTTGTCGCGACATCTTTGCGCGATCGCGTTCAAGGCTTTGTCGAAGGAAAAGTCCTCGAAAAAGTCGCCAATTTCGACGATATTGCCCTCTTTGAAAACCCGGAACTATTAAATATAGTAGAACTAGCAAAAAGTGGAGTAGCCAAAATACAACAACTAGCCTTTACCATCAGCATGACTATCACGGGAATTTTTATATTTATTCCATCGATAGGCCTTGCTGCTGCAATAGCTTGGTGGGTGCCATTGCTGATGTTAATCTCCTCATCTCCCTCAATTTACACCCAAAGAAAATATAGCAGAATCATCTGGAGAGTTCAAAGAAAGCAAGCTAAAATCAGCCGCGAAATGAACTTATCCGCTAGAGTCTTGACGGACGAAGAATATGCTAAAGAATTGCGTTTGTTTGGCTTGCAAGAACTTTGGCTCAAACGCTGGCAGGGTCAGTTTTTGCAATTTTTTAGCGAGATGCAGCAAATCCGAAAAAAAGGAGCTTTTGTTGTACTTTTCTGGTCGATGTTTAGTAGAATCGGAGTGGCTTTGCCATTTATTTATGTAGTAATGGGAGCTTTGGGTGGCCGCTATACTTTGGGCGATTTAGCACTCTATTCTGGTTTGATTGTCCAAGTAAAGCAAAGTTTGCAGATGCTGATTAGCACTTCTACTAATTTGTACGATATCTCTCTCAGCGTTAGTCCGATTTTTCAACTTTTGGAACTCCAACCAGAATTGCAGTCTCCGCTTGGGGATGTAGCATCTCGCCTGCCTAGTTTACCAAGTCACGGGCAAGATGCCCGTGCCACAAGTCAATTACCAAGTCACGGGCAAGATGCCCGTCCCACAACTCCATTACCAAGTCACGGGCAAGATGCCCGTCCCACAACTCCATTACCAAGTCACGGGCAAGATGCCCGTCCCACAAAAGATAAAATTGGCATCGAGATTAAGCATCTATCTTTCTGCTATCCCGGTAGCAATAAAAGCACGGTTGAAGATATCAACTTAACGATTAATCCGGGTGAAATGCTAGTGCTTGTCGGTGAAAATGGCGCGGGTAAAACAACTCTTGGCAAACTCCTCGGTCGCCTGTACGACCCGACAAGTGGTACGATCGCCTGGAACGGCAAAGATTTGCGATCGTACTCTCTAGCATACGTGCGATCGCGCATCGCCGTCGTCATGCAAGATTACGCCCGTTTCCCCTCGACAGTCCGCGAAAACGTCGGTTTCGGCGACTTGCTTTCACTGTCAGATGACAGCGCAATTAACGAAGCAATTTCCGAAGCAGGAATTAGCGCCAAAGTCAATAGTCTTGCCGCAGGTTTAGAGACACCGTTGGGGAAACAATTAGAAGACGGCATAGACTTATCGGGGGGACAGTGGCAAAGAATTGCGATCGCCCGCGCCTTAATGCGACTTTCTACAGCCGAAGTGCTCATTTTTGACGAACCAACCGCCGCCCTCGACCCCAAGACAGAACACGAAATTTACAGCATCTTCCGCCAAATAGCCGCCGGGAAAACAACCATAGTCATCAGTCACAGATTGGGATTAGCAAAAATTGCCGATCGCATCGCCGTGATGGAAAACGGTAAAATAGCAGAAATAGGAACTCACGACGAATTGATAGCATCAAACGGAATTTACTGCTCAATGTTCACCCGTCAAGCTAGCAGCTATATTTAGAGTTAAACAAACAGTCCGCCAGGGGTTAAAACCCCTGTCTCATAGCGAAAGTCGGTTGAAACCGACTGGGGAGATATTGCAATGCTTGTTCAAAAATGTGTCTTTCAGTCCTCTTTGAGAGGACTTTTGCTATGAGACGCGGGCTTTCAACCCCCGGCGGACTTGTGGGTTAGCGTGGGGAATTTGGCGCGGGTGATTGCGATCAATTATCGCGGATTTGCGCTCTAATTTCTCTCGTTAGGTGGCGATAAACCGAGTTTCTGCGACAATTTTCAGTTGAGTACGAGAAATATCGGAAGAAACCCGGTTCCTGGGATTAGCTGCGTGGCGAGAAACCGGGTTTCTGCGACAATTTTCCGCCTCGCACGAGAAATATCGAAAGAAACCCGGTTTCTGAGCGTGCGATCTTTTTGAGAAAATTGTCAGAAAGTGGGAGTTATAATAAAACCAAGCTAGTTGGCGATAATATCAACGATGGAAACTATAACTCTCAACCTACCTGCATCCGTCGCTTTAACCGACGAACAATTTTATCAATTGTCCATCGCTAATGAAGAGTGGCGATTAGAACAAACCCCCGAAGGAGAACTAATTATTATGCCTCCAACAGGCGGCGAAAGCGGCATCAGAAATTCGGATCTCAACCTGGGACTCGGTTTGTGGAATCGTCAGACTCGATTGGGAAAAGTCTTTGACTCTTCCACTATCTTTCAATTACCCAACGGTGCGAAGCGTTCCCCTGATGCTGCTTGGGTACTCCTAGAACGTTGGGAAGCATTATCCGCAGAAGATAAGCGCAAATTTCCTCCCCTGTGCCCGGACTTTGTAATAGAATTGCGTTCGCAAAGTGATTCCCTAGAAACATTGCGGGCTAAAATGCGGTATTATCGAACTAACGGCTGTCGCTTAGGTTGGCTAATTGACCCCCAAACGCCTTTAGTAGAAATCTATCGCTTGTCTGAAGATGTAGCAGAAGTGATTAATTTCTCTTTTGACCAACCGCCTACACTTTCGGGTGAAGATGTACTTCCCGGATTTCTTCTAGATATTACACCTATTCTCAATCCTTGAATCTAGATCGAGAACTGTCGCCCAAGTTGCGAGAAACCGGGTTTCTGCGACAATTTTTGGTTGAGTACGAGAGATGTAGGAAGAAACCCGGTTTCTGGGATTCACTGCGTGGCGAAAAACCGGATTTCTGCGAATAATTTGGATTGAGTACGATAAATATAGGAAGGAACCCGGTTTATGGGATTAGCTGCGTGGCGAGAAACCGGGTTTCTGCGACAATTTTTGGTTGAGTACGAGAGATATAGGAAGAAACCCGGTTTCTGAGATTCTTGTGCCTCCAAAAAGTCGATCGCAAATTATCTCCCCGTCAACGTATCCGCATAAGGATCAGGCAAAGCTTGCTGCACCTCCAAAAGCGGCAAAGGATCTCCAGTCAATGGTTGACTAATTAAATTTTTTTTTAGCCCATCCCCCTTGCGATCGCGCTCTTGCAAATGCGATAATTCCTCTTGATAAACCGCAACAATCCGCGCCAAACTCCCCACCAAATCATCCCAATTCTCATCTCCTCCCAACTTCTCAGAAATTCCCTCAAATAACTCTCCCGCTTGCCTTTTTTGAACATAAGCTTTCAAAAGCTTTCCCGACTTTTGCAAAACCGCCTGATAAATATCCCCATCCGACCACCACAGCCCCTGTTGACTCAGCAGCCAAGTCAAAATATACTCGCGAGCGTGTTGCTCCTTCACCCAGGCCGCGAGATACTGCAAATCTTCCATAGTTACAACAGTCTCCTAAATTTTCCTTAAAATGTCCGCTTGTTTGTATCTACCGTTACCGCGATCGACATAATACCTGCCTTATCATCACCTGTCCCCGTCATTAATATCCCTTAAATCTTAAAAAAACCCTACTGATTTACCAAACAGCAATTCTGAGAATATAAAAATAAACCTAAACCTCCTAGGTCTATTGTCCAATACTTTTAGTCCACCGGAAAGCGGTACACCCCGCCTCGCTTTCCTCTCTCGCAAACCTATCATCAAGCGGGAACAACCAGCGGGTTATTAGCATGACAAAGCAAAATTTTGGTTTAATCGGTCTAGCAGTGATGGGCGAAAACCTAGCGCTCAACGTCGAAAGCAGAGGCTTCTCCGTGGCTGTATACAACCGCACCGCAGCCAAAACCGACGACTTCATGGCCCAACGCGCCCCCGGCAAGAACATTGTAGCCGCCAAGACTCTGACAGAATTCGTCGATGTCCTAGAAACCCCACGCCGAATCTTAGTCATGGTGCAAGCTGGGAAACCCGTAGATGCCGTCATCGACCAGCTCAAACCCATGCTGTCACCGGGCGACATGATTATTGACGGCGGCAACTCGCTCTACGACGACACTGAACGCCGCACCAAAGATTTAGAATCGATGGGACTGGGATTTGTCGGCATGGGCATCAGTGGCGGCGAAGAAGGCGCGCTCAACGGTGCTAGCTTGATGCCCGGTGGCACCCGCACTGCTTACGGCCTACTAGAGCCAATTCTCACCAAAATTGCGGCTCAAGTAGATGACGGCCCCTGCGTCACATTCATCGGCCCCGGTGGCGCTGGTCACTACGTGAAGATGGTTCACAACGGCATTGAGTACGGTGATATGCAGCTCATTGCTGAAGCCTACGATTTGCTCAAAAACGTTGGTGGATTGGACGGCAAGCAATTGCAGGAAGTTTTTGCCGAATGGAATACCACAGACGAACTCAACTCGTTTTTGATTGAAATTACGGCTAATATTTTCAAGTACATTGACCCGGAAACTAAGCAACCCTTAGTTGAGGTAATTATGGACGCAGCCGGTCAAAAAGGCACCGGCCGCTGGACTGTAATGAGTGCTTTGGAATTGGGCGTGAGCATTCCCACAATTATCGCTGCTGTGAATGCCCGAATCATGTCTTCTTACAAAGACGAGCGTATCAACGCTTCCCAAGAACTAACCGGGCCTAGCGGCAAGTACGAAGGCGATACTAAAGAGTTTGTGAATAAAGTCCGGGATGCGCTTTACTGCTCGAAGATTTGCTCCTACGCTCAAGGCATGGCGCTGTTGAGCGCGGCGTCGAAGTCGTACAATTACGACTTGAGTTTGAGCGAAATTTCCCGAATTTGGAAAGGTGGCTGTATCATTCGGGCTGGCTTTTTGGACAAGATTAAAACAGCTTTCAAGGACGATCCTACGTTGCCGAATTTGCTGTTAGCGCCGGAGTTCAAACAGAGCATTCTCGATCGCCAATCGGCTTGGCGAGACGTGTTAGCTACTGCTTGCCAACTGGGGATTGCAGTGCCAGCATTTAGCGCCTCGCTGGACTATTTTGATAGCTACCGACGCGAAAGATTGCCACAAAACCTCACGCAAGCTCAGCGTGATTATTTTGGGGCTCACACCTACGAACGCACCGACAAACCGCGCGGTGAATTCTTCCACTCTGAGTGGACGCAGACTGCTAAAGAGTCGCTGCAAACCGGTACTACGGACTAATTAATTTTTGTAGGGTGCGTTTCGGCGCACCTTACTAATTTCGGATTTTGAACCGCTTCATCCGTGGGCTCGCCTCTCAAATCTAAAATCTAAAATCTAAAATTCATTGACGTTTGTTTTTGAGATAGGTTTTAATATATTCGTCGTTAAAGAGCGATCGGGCGATCGTGAGTGCTTCTTGTCTTTCTGCGTCTGTCATGTAATCATCGCCTTTTAAACCTGATGGCGGGTGTCGAGGATCGCCGCCTGCATCGATAAATCGCTGACGTGCGATCGCCATTAATTCTCCCAATCTGCGGTCTTGTTCTCTTCTAATATCATGCGGTTTCGTCATAGTCTTCCAGCTCGTCTATACGAATAATCTCGCCACTTTGTAGTATAGCAGCCCTTGGTAAAACTCGACTAGGGGTTTCGATGTACCAAAAGCCCTTTTCTTCATCATATATTCTCCAGATGAGCAAGTCGAGAGTTTCCAGGGCATTGATAATTAAGTATTGAACTCCTGATGATGGCATAGGTTGATGTGTAGTTGAGCCTGTACTGAGCAAATCTGGTACAATTATAACTACTCCTTTAAAATAAATGTAATTTTATGAAACCTTTTATAGTGAGAGCAGCAGCCGTTTTCAGTGATATTGCAGCATTGGTATTTGATAAATTAACAGAAGAAGATCAAAGAAAACGTTTATTAGATAGTGGTATTCTGGAAGTGGATGAAATGACTGGTAAAGAGTTTGAAATATTTCTCAATATCCATTTTAGGAACTTGGGTTATAGTGTTACTTTAACTCAAGATAGTCAAGATTATGGGGCTGATTTAATTTTATACAAAGATGGCTCAAAAACCGTGGTTCAAGCCAAAAGAAGCAAAAATCCAGTTGGGATTAAAGCAGTTCAAGAAGTAGCAGGAGCCGTCAGACATTACAAAGGAAATAAAGGTAGAGTAATCACTAACAACAGATTTACAGAAAACGCTTGCAAACTTGCTCAATCTAACGATGTAGAGTTATGGGATCGAAAAAAACTAATTGAGTTTATACTCACAGCTAAGAATTATCAATAAATCATGTTACAAATTTCTAATACTGTGTTCATTCCTGATGGCGAAATCGAGATTAGTGCGATTCGCTCTCAAGGCGCGGGGGGGCAAAATGTCAATAAGGTGGCGAGTGCGATTCACTTGCGCTTTGATATCCCAGCTTCCTCATTGCCCGATCGCTACAAGGAGCGTTTGTTGCAAATCAACGACCAGCGCATCACCTCCGAAGGTGTGATTGTCATCAAAGCTCAGGAACACCGCAGCCAGGAACAAAACCGGGAAGAGGCTTTGAGACGGCTGCAAGAACTGATTAAAAGTGCGATCGTCATACCGAAAAGGCGCAAACCCAGCAAAGCGACTCGTAGTTCCCAGCGCAAGCGTCTCGACAGCAAAACCAAGCGAGGGCAGATTAAAGCTTTGAGAGGGAAAATTACGGATTGATTGATATAGCAATCCTTGCAGGAGTCGTAAATTTTTGACCCCACCCCAACCCTCCCCTTATCAAGGGGAGGGAGTAAGAAATTCACAAATGATTGAGGATGGCTAGATCGGGTAGGACACGGCACTGCCGTGTCTAAAGTTGTATTTATTTAATTCGATTGAAAACTGCTATAAATGGTAAAGTTGCAGAGATATTATTCGATCCTTGGGGCGGTGCGTGAGTGTAAATAGTCTAATCTGTGGATTTAAAAATTTCTGCGATCGCGCCCCCTACTGATAAATAATTCCGATGCTACCGGATTTGATATTAGACAGCCGTAGAAGCTATTCACAGCGCCATTTGTTAGACATTTTGATAGCACCCTAAAAGAAGGACATCTTCATGAACCCGACAGCCCCCTCTCAAAACGTCATCGATTGTTTGCAGGTTATCTTGGATGCCACTGCATCGAAAAATTACGAGCTTTTTACCACAGTGGGGGATGCAGGCTACAAAGCGAGCATTACACAAAAAATGTTTGACGATGTTAGCGAGCAGCTCGCTTCACGCATGAAAAAGGGATACTCATTTAATTATTTTGGTGAGATCAAACAAGGTAATTGTCCGATTTATTTGTGGAAGCTGAGTTTTGAAGATGGTGGAGATGAATTTGTGGCACACATGACTATGAATGGAGACAAAGTTGCGGGGATTTTCATCGAATGACATACAGCATATTCCATGTATATGTAGTACACACAATCTTGAGATCGCCCGTGTAAGGTGCGTCGCCATCAACAATCTGCAAGTTTTATCCAATATCTCGCAGCGACGCACCCTACAGATTAACACTACAGCCGATCGCCCACAACCGTTAATCGGAATCGATCGGGCGGCACAAAGGTGATTCCCCGGCGCGCCGGACGAATTGGCCGATCGAGATTCGATACAAACTCACGGGAAGACAGCACCGTGGCTAAAACCAGCTTCATTTCAAACATCGATAACGCCATCCCGATGCAGCTTCGACTCCCGCCTCCAAACGGTAAAAATTCAGAGGCGGAAAACTTGCGATCTAAAAAGCGATCGGGGTTGAACCGGGCGGGATTTTCGTAGGTTTCAGGGCGACGGTGGGCCAAATAGACACAGGGGATTAAAATCGTTCCCGGTTGATATGTATAGCCTTCGAGTTCGATCGTCCGTTTCACCTTGCGCGGCTGCGAAATTAAGGCAATTGGATAAACCCGCAGCGCTTCCTTGCAGACTGCTGTTAAGTAGGGCGACTGCGAAAGCGCAATCGGATCGGGATTCTCGCCTAATTCATCCAATTCCTGCCGCAACCTAGCAAGGCATTCGGGAAACTGATGCAGCCAGTAAAACGCCCAAGTCAAGGCCGATCCAGTCGTTTCATGTCCCAATAACAACAGCGTCATCAACTGATCGCGCAATTCTCGATCGCCGAGGGATTCGCCGGTGTCGTCGCGGGCCATCATCAACACCGACAGAATATCCGTGCGAGACGAATCGAGAGATTGCGATCGCCTCTCGGCAATTTCCGCATAAATCAGCGAGTCAATCTGGGCCATCTGCTGCAAAAACTGCCCCCACGGACTCCAAGAACCCAAATTTTGCTGCAACGGTTCAAAGAAAAATTGTATCGAGTACAGTTCAGAGGTAATCGCCTCTAAAAGCTTGCTGAGCAATTGTTTCAGGCGTTCGTAGCGCTCTCCCGGCACTAATCCAAACACGACTTGCAAGATTACTTGCAGCGAAATTTCTGACATTTCTTCGCGGACTGCGATCGCATCTGGGGCTTTCCAGTCGATCGTCTGCTTTTTCGTCAAATCAACAATCAAATGCCCTTGACTCTGCAACTGTTCCCGATGCAGCGCGGGCATTAATAGCTGTCGCTGTCGCAGATGTCGCGGCCCTTCATTCATAATTAGGGATTCATTTCCCACCAGGGGGCGAAATACGTTGGTCACTTTGCCAAACTCAAAGGCATCGGCTAAGGTCGTAAACACCGCCTGAATCGCTTCTGGAGAGCCCAGAAACACTACGGGGGGCGAAGCGGGCCCCAACACGCGGGCGGTAAATGTATCGCCGTATTTGGCCCAGGAGCGATCGAAAAATGCGATCGGGTCAGCTACCAGCGAAAGCGTTTGGAACAAAGCAGGAGAACGAGATCCGGGAGGCAGCGTCATTCGATTTTAGATTTTAGATTTTAGATTTTGGATTGACTTGCGCGAGATAAATTCGGGGGCGTGAGGATTTTAGATTTTAGATTTTGGATTGATTTGCGCGAGATAAATCACGTGGCGGGTAGCACATGAAGAAATTCGCTTGTCATTGCAAAACTGGCGATACACAATCTTTCTAGTGTATATCGATCGACCTTGCACCCTGAAATTTATCTGCGAGCGATCGACGGTAGGCTAGAAACCGGGTTTCTGAGCGTAAGTCCTGATTAACTTACCAAAAGGCGATCGAGTCAAAGCTCGATCGAGCGCCCATACCGGATGCCAGCACAAAAACCAACTCCCGCCCTCACCCTCCGCGCAACTGCGTCACCAAGTGAACTAATTCCGGTAAAATTAGCTTTTCGACAGCTAGTTTCACGCCATTGCTAGAGCCAGGAAGAGAAAAGACTAACTTGCCTTGATACACGCCTGCAACTGCGCGAGAGGCGATCGCCCTCGAACCAATTTCTTGATAGCTCAAAAACCGAAATATCTCCCCAAATCCCGGTAAAATCCTGTCAAGCAAACTCTCCATCACATCATAAGTCGTATCTCGGGGAGCGATGCCCGTGCCGCCGTTAAAAATGATTGCATCCACATCTTCACGCTGGGAAAACGCCTGCATTTGCAATACAATTTTGGCCGCATCATCTTTAACAACAGTGTAAGCTACCACAGAGTGACCCGCATCTTTTAGCAGCTTCTTCGTTAACAAGCCACTCTTGTCTGTTTCTGCCGAGCGGGTGTCGCTAACAGTAATGATAGCGCAATTTACGGTTATTTTAGATAAGTCGGGGTGAGGGATTTGCGTCATATAACAGATATTGAAGGAAAAAGAAAGAAGCAAGAAGGAAGAGGAAATCGGGAAAAGGGAAGAGGGAAGAAGTCATCAGTTAGTTGTGATTTGTTCGTTGTTAGTTATTCATTATCAAATAACTAATAACCAATAACCCATGCCCCATGCCCCATGCCCCATGCCCCATGCCCTATTCCCCATCAATTATGCCTTGCTAAATCCTAAACCGTTGGCTTCCGAGTAGCGTTCCATGAAACGCATAAATCGATCCCATTCTGCGGAACTTTTCATTAAATAAAGAGCTTCCAAACCCGCAGGCTGACCGTTGATGAACTTAGCCTTAACCTCACGAGTGAGGAGTTCGCCTTCGTCGTCGATCATGTACATTCCAGTAATGTCTTCGGTACTGGTGCTGCTGAGAGCTTTGGGATTTTCAAAGATAAACGTGGCAGTGCCTTGCTCTCCGCTTTTAGAACGGGTTAGACGCACTTCGGGCACAGCATCTTCGTCTATACCCCGAGAGAATTGAATTTTAGCCATAATCTGACAGTCGAACCTTAAGGATTGCTTAATTTCTTAATGTTTAATCATAAAACGATTCGGGTACTAGCAAATCAAGACTTGGGAGAGGGGAAGCGGGTGAGAGTGGGTGAGAGTGAGGCAATCGGAGACAAGGGGGAGGGGAGATAGGTTGGTTCTTCTGAGATATTGCACCATTCTCCATAATCATTTCAGGGCGGGATCTCCTGCCCAACCCCTACGCCCCACAAGAAAATCTACTCTTTGTGGAACAGGTCGGAAAGCCTGTTCAGCGAGAATGGTGCAAGATGTGAGTTATTTGTACCCCAAGTTACCCTCTCCCTTGTCTCCCAATTCCCTTAGACGATGTAGGGAGAGTTTATAGGATCGGCCCGCTTTGTGGCTACCAGAGTTTGGTAGATGAGGGCGGATATCTCGCCACGGGTGATGTCGTGGGCGGGGGAAAGCTTTTCGCGCGCGGGATAGTTGACCACGATTTTACGCTCTGTGGCGGTTGCTATCTCGTCGGTGGCAAAACTGGGAATCTGAGCTCGATCGACATAAACGCTCAAAGAATTGGGGTTGCCGCCGCCCAACTGCAAGCCGTTTACCAAAGATACGATCGCCTGAACTCTAGTCAAATTCTGCTCCGGGCGAAACGTGCTGTCTGGATATCCAGCCAAAAACCCAGCTCGATTAGCTTGGTCGATCGCTCCCTTGGCCCAAAAATCCGCCCCCACATCCTTAAAAACCGTCGCCTCACGGCGCGGCACCAATTCAAACGCCTTCGCCAACATCGCCGCATACTGAGCTCTAGTTACAATCTCGTAAGGTTGAAAAGTGCCGTTGGGAAACCCGCTAACAATATTCATCTTTGCCAAGCGATCGATAAAATCCTTAGCCCAATGCGTGCTGATGTCGCTAAATTTTAGCCCTCCAGGAGTCGGAGTTGGCGTCACATTTCCCAAATCAAATAAACCTTTCACCCGCGAAGAATTGAGCTGATTTCCCACCGCATAAATCTTAACCCCAGTCGCATTTTGCAAGTCGAATTCGCCGTTATTCTGAAAGATATTGCCGCCCAAATCTTTAGCATTCCCCATATCTGGCAGGGACTTTTCCTCCGCAGTCAAACCGTATTCCGTATTTTTTTCAATGCGATTATTGCGTAAAATCGGCTGAGATTCTCCTGCTAAAACTATACCGGAGCGATTTTCCAAAATTTGGTTATCAGCAATCAAAGGAGCCGACTGAGCTTCCAGAGAAATGCCGAAATCCGTCTTTTGAAAAATATTGCGCCGTATTACTCCCTTAGCAGTTCCCGCCATAATCACCCCAGCCGCAGAGTTTGCCATAAATATGTTGTCGAGAATCGCAGGATTAGCGCTACCCGTGGCAAAAACGCCTCCGCGCTTACAAAGTGTGAAAGTGCAGTTAGCCACAGTCGGAGAAGTTGACTCAATCCAGACTCCCGTGCCGCGACTATCGAGATTCGTAACAGTTACTCCCCGCAATTGGGAATTACTTGCTAGCAGTATGGTGATATTTTGGCCCGCAGCGGTGGGACTGACAAATTTGCCGCTGCCTTGAATTAGAATGCCTCTACCTTTGTTAGTTTCATTGCCAATAACTTTTACTCCCGATGGAATTTCCAAGGGGAATTTTTCACCACTAGCAGCGCTGTAAGTTCCCGGTGATAACTGAATCGTAGTTCCCGATGCAGCGCGACTGACGATCGCGCGGGCTATAGTTTTGAATGGAGCCGATTGAGTGCCGGCCGCGGAATCGCTGCCTGTTAGCGGGTTGACGTAAAGTGTTGTCATGTTTTTGTTGAATAGATAATTGGCGATCGAGCTTTTGTGCAATTTTCATTGTCTGTGAACTTGACCCCGAATCTATATTCAGCTTTGATTGCGGGGGTTATTTAATTGCACGATATCTGCAATATTACCAATTAGGAGTTGCAACCACAGAGGGATTCCCCCTACAAAAGACTGTATTTCTCGTTCCCAGCAACAGCAGAACCAGACTTATTTAAGAAGTGCCGGATATAGGGATGCTATTTTTTCCAGATGTTGCCAAAACCACTAAAATTTCGATCGCCTCCACCGGAAAATCGAAGGTTTTGCTGTCATATTATGTCCGGTAGATTCCCTCCGCTTCGCTTCGCCCAAAATCAGGTAGGGGCGGGTAAACCTGCCAATATCTGCCAATAATTGACAATCTCAAAAACCCGCCCCGGCTGGGATATTATGGTCAATCGGTTAGAGAGTCGATGGCAGAGTGTCCCCTACCATCTCTCCTACAAAACCGTGCTTGCGACTTTCACCGCACACGGCTCCTGAATGATGTAATCCTGGTTATGGATACAGTAAGATCGCATCACGAGATGATTTATACCGCTTGATAGTTTTCCTTTTACCCCTACATCCCACCATCAGATTTTTCTGTGGCATTAGGCTTTTAAAGGGTTACTTAGTCTCTATCTTTTACACCACCCGGCGCTGTCAGCATATCTCTGCTATT